>JAISCM010000191.1 GCA_031265595.1 Tannerellaceae bacterium | reverse complement strand
TGAGTATTATTATGCGTGCCACCACTTCAACGGATGAAGAAGAAATCCGTTATTGCATCCAAACACTCCGTGATACGGATGGCGGCACAGGATTTATGCACGAATCATTTCATAAAGACGACCCGTCTAACTTTACCCGCAAATGGTTTGCCTGGGCCAATACCTTATTCGGCGAACTAATCATTAAATTAATCGATCAGGGGAAATTGAGTGATTTCTTCCATTTACACTGATTGTTTTTATAAAAATTGCCACAACGTGGCTTATATTGCTGCCGGGCATGTATAATTTTATGATTTTGTATATGCTAATTTCGTATATTCGTGGTATCCATTTTGGCGTTTCACCCTTGTGAAACCCTCGTTTCACCCTTGTGAAACCTTTGTTTCACCCTTGTGAAACTTTCGTTTCACCCTTGTGAAACGCTCAAAATGTGATTAGCAAAGCAATAAATCATCTTATATAAAGCGATAATAAGAGGGATACCCGGCCCTAAGTGGTTCTCATAGCCGGGTATCTTTTGGGTTATCCTGTTGCCTGATGGCAACGGTTTTACTTTTTAATGATCTTAAATGTGGTCGTTCCCTTGCCTGAGCGGACGGTTACGAAGTATAGTCCCGACGGCAGTGACGAGACAGACAGTGTGGCTTGCGTATCTGCAAGCTTCTGCCGGAGAACGGTGTGGCCCGACAGGCTGGTGATGGTCAGCGTGGCGCCCGGTTGTACGCCCGATACGGTGAGCACATCCGTTACCGGATTCGGATAAACTGATACTTCTGCAAGCGTCACCTGTTCGTTGCCCGTGCCGCCGCCGTAGTAGAACACGGTTATTTCGCGCAGGGCGGAACCTAAACCGTCTCTATAGTCGGCATACCACTTGATCCTTTCCAGCCGGTTGCCGGCGTATTCGTATTCCGTTTTCCCGTAAACCGTAAAGGGGCCGGCCTTGCTTTCCGCATTTAATTCGGTTACGGACAGTTTGCGTCCGGCAGCGTCATACGTATATTCCGTCTTGTCGGCGTAGTCTTTATCCCAATAGAGTACCGTCTGTAACCGTCCGGCGGCGTCATACGTGTACTCCCCTACGCCATCTGATTCCAGCGCTCCGGTCTCTTCGTCTAGTTCGAAATATTCCCGGCCAAGCAGTTTCATGGCTACCGGATCGTAATGAAGCACGACTTTCATGTATATGACCCCGTTTATCGTGAGGGAGATTTCCAGATTTTCCGGCGTGCCGGAGACCATCAGCGGAATAACTGCTTCTCCCATATCAGTATAAAGCGAATAGAACGTTCCGCCGGTCAACATGCCGCTTGCGTCATACTGATAGGTCATGTCGTAAGAGAGTATCCACCCGCCGTTTCTCCAGTCATAAAACCTTTCATACAGCGGCGTACCGTTGGGGTTGTAAGCGTATTCATCCTTGTAGGCTGAAAGTTCGCCGTCATAATACGACCGGTAAATAGAAAATGTCTGATTCCCGTAAGCGTCGAAGGCGTACTCTTCTTCGTAATCCACGTAATTCCATTCTCCTCCACTGTTCCAATCCTGGCGATAAACCGTTTCCAGAATGACGTTGCCGGAGTAGGTAAATACTGTTTTTGTTTCGGGAGTCTGTTCGTTTCCGTAAATACGGTAAGTGATTGCGCTGTCGGGCCTGTTGTGTCCGGGTTCGAGCGTGGCTTTGGAAACAAAAGATGCAGACTTCGATACCGGTTGCCGTTTCGCATTGCCTGCCAATACCGGCCCTGCTGTGATTGCGCAGAGCCAGAGGAATAGTAAAAAGACTGTTTTGTTCATAAGAAGTACATTTAAAAAATTAATAATATATATATTGATAAAAAGGTTACAATCATCTGTAAAGGCATTATTTGTTTTTTGTTCCGTCTCTTAAAGAGAGATGGAACAAAAGCAGCTAAATCCAGAAAAAAGCAATAAAAAACACAGCAAAAGGAGCTTATTTTGTAATATTATTTGAAAAATATTGTATGTTTGTATACAGAAAGGATGTGTTTTTCTATCTGTCTCTCTTTAAGAGACGGAAAAAATCAATAGCATTAAAAGCGCTTATATTCAATAACTTTTAATAGTTTTGTTGATAATAGTTCATTCAAGATTAATAAAAAAATACCCGGCCAAGATGATTCTCTTAGCCGGGTATCTTTTAGGTTATCCTATTGCAGGAGGGGGGTACGGTTTTATCGGGTTAACTATTTCAATCTTTAAGCCAAGAGCATTTATTATCCGGTAGAACGTTCCTGCACTGGGATTGATAGAACCATTTTCCACACGGGATATGTACGACTTTGTACTATTTATTCTTTTTGCAAGCTCTGCTTGGGTTACTTTAACCTCTTTTCTTGCTTCATGTAGTATTTGCCCGGTATAAAAAGCATACGCTTCCTCATCGAACCTTTCCCGTTCAGGCGTTCCGTGTGCACCAAATTCCTTTTCAAGTTCTGCACTTATATCAGTCAGCATTTTGTCTTTTGTACTCATAATATTCCTCCTTGATTTTTATTTCTTTTTCTATTTCCGAAACAGGTGTTTTCTGTGTTTTCTTCTGGAATCCATTAAACAATACCACTATTTGCCCTTCGTCAAAAATGAAAAAGATGCGATAGATGTTATTATTGTAGTTGATACGAAGCTCGTATAATCCGTCTCGTATTAGTTTAATGAATTTCGTAGGCAGACGGTCTTCAGTTTCAAGAAGTGACAGAATCCATTTCACTTTCAACACTTCTTTCTCTGTAAGCGAAGAGATAAAATCTTTATAATATCGGCCGAAGGCGATTACTTTTCTTCTCATGTGGCAAAAATAATCAGAAGTTTCATCATTGTGAAACTTTGGAGATGTTTTTTTATTGTCTTTCCATATCCTATAGATGAAATACAATGTATAGAATTTTATTTTGCGATTCGAAATTTCATTATTATCTTTGTATCAAGATATCATGCCAATGAGGATTATCAAGAAAAAGCCATTAGTTGATTTCTACGAAAAACATGCAGATGCA
>JAISCM010000105.1 GCA_031265595.1 Tannerellaceae bacterium | reverse complement strand
CCTATTGTATAGACGCGTATACCGAATGTTTTAGCTATTTCGGCGGCAGTAACAGGCGCTATCTCACCCATATTATTCGAACCGTCGGTCAAAAGGATAATTACTTTCGATATAGCCTGGCTATCTTTTATACGGCTTACGGCATTGGCAAGGCCTAAGCCTATGGCCGTTCCATCTTCTATCATACCGCTATGTATATCTTTAAATAGATTCAATAACACCGTGTGGTCGGTAGTCAGTGGGCATTGGGTAAAGCTTTCACCGGAAAAAACAACCAAACCGATATTATCATTCGGCCTCCCATTAATGAACGAAGCGGCAACATCTTTCGCTGCTTCCATACGGTTAGGCCGCAGATCCTGCGCTAACATACTACCGGAAATATCTATTGCCAGCATAATGTCAATACCTTCCGTAGAGGAATTTTGCCAACTATTCGTAGACTGAGGACGCGCCAATACAATAATAAGCAAAGCAACAGCCAGCATACGTAAGACAAACGGCACATGCCTCAGATAGACTTTCAGGGAACGACCTCCCGGTAAATCGAACGGCTGAGACGACGACACCTGCAAACTGGCCTGGCTTTTACGAAGTTTCCAGATATACCACCCGATAAGCGGGATGAGTAATAACAACAAATATAAATATGTAGGATTTGCAAATACCATTTTATTCTTTCATTATAGTTGAATCATTCGTATCATTATCCGTAGCATCGTCATCCTCTTTCGCTATAGTAGCCGGCCTTGTCTGATTTACGAACAAATAGGCATTCATCAGGGTTAAATCATTTTCATCGGGCAACGGATTCCATTTGGCAAATTTTACAAAATCGGCTAACTGAAGAATCTGTTTCAGGTTCTCATAGACCGAAGTGGCGTCGCTGTTTCTTTTGATTATATCAAGTATTTCGCCAGATGTCATTTCCATAGCATTTATACCAAAACGGGCAACGATGTAATGGCGTAGTATTTCCGTAATGGAAGTATAGTATTCTTTATTACGTCCCTGCTGCCACAGTTTTCGTTGCTTTATCCGGTTCAGTTCCATAATTGCCTGCTCATGCGGAGGAAGTTTGGGCGCTTCCCGCCTGAACGGGGTAAGGGGCTTTTGATTACGCATGCGTTGAATAATATACCCAACCACACAGATAAGGAAAAGCGCTACCAAAACACCAAATATCCATGGATAATAATCAGCCAGCACAAAAGGCGGTTTCCATATTTCTTTTATATCGAAGAAGTCTTCCGGATTGTCAGTATCTACCGGAAGCGTAGAAACTTTCAATGCAACCTGGTTGGAATAAACCGTATCCAGGCCATCGATTACCTTCAGCGGAGGCAGCAGGTATAAAGCCGAATCGAAAGAAGTGATCAGAATATCCTGTTTGATTAGCAACCGGTTGTTTTCTATGACAGACGAGTCCGGTTTGGAAAAGGTCAACACCTCTACCCCGCGCATCAAGGTATCGCCCGGTATAACCACCTGTACATTCTTATCCTTATCGGTAGTAACCGTCAGGTGCAGGATGGTCTGTTCGCCTATCAGTATGGCGGCCGAATCAATCTGTACGTCTATTAATGTTCTTTGTGCAAATACCTTATCGCTAACAAACAAACTCTGTATAAATATAAGAAGCCACAAACTTTTCTTAAATACTTTCATTTGCATTCTTAATTTCGTTTTTGAAAAAGAGATAGTAACGACTTTACGTAATCATCTTCCGTTCGAATAGAAACAGCATCCACACGGCACTTCTTAAAAGCTTCGCCCATTGCCTGCTGACGTTTGTTCCACCATTGTCTATATGTTTCGCGTACGCTGGAAGAAGAACTGTCTACCCAACGTTCATTGCCGGTTTCGGCATCTTTGATTTTCATCAGGCCAACCGGAGGCAGTTCCGTTTCGCGGCGATCATATACCTGTATGGCCACCACATCATGTTTACGGTTCGCTATGGTAAGCGCATCCTTAAAGTCTCCTTTATCAATAAAGTCAGATATCAGGAAAGCTGTACAACGTTTCTTAATAGCATTCGTAAGATACTTTAATACCTGGCTAATATCGGTCTTCGTATTGTCGGGCTGAAAGTCTATCAGTTCGCGTATGATATAAAGGATATGCTTTTTACCTTTCTGTGGAGGGATAAACTTCTCTATTTTGTCTGAAAAGAACAACACTCCTATCTTATCATTATTCTGAATGGCCGAGAAAGCCAGTGTTGCTGCAATCTCTGTAATGATATCTTTCTTCATTACATTAACAGAGCCAAAGTCGCGGCTACCCGATACATCAATCATCAGCATCACCGTCAGCTCGCGTTCTTCCTCAAATATTTTTACATAAGGACGAACATAGCGTGCCGTAACATTCCAGTCAATATCACGTATGTCATCTCCAAATTGATACTCGCGCACTTCACTGAATGCCATACCCCGTCCTTTGAAGGCGGAATGGTATTGCCCGGCAAAGATGTTACGAGACAAACCGCGCGTTTTTATCTCAATCTGGCGAACCTTCTTTAACAGTTCACTCGTTTCCATAATTTAAGGTACTTCTACCTTGTTCAATATTTCACTAATCACTTCTTCCGACGTCAGGTTATTGGCTTCCGCTTCATAACTTAATCCGATACGGTGACGCATTACATCGTGACAGACGGCGCGGATATCTTCCGGGATCACATAGCCCCGGCGTTTGATAAACGCATAAGCGCGAGCAGCCAATGCCAGATTAATGGAAGCGCGGGGAGATGCGCCGAACGATATCATATTGGCCAGATTCGGCAATCCATGTTCCTGGGGGTACCGGGTGGCGAAAACAATATCGACGATATAGCGTTCTATCTTCTCGTCTATATACACATCACGTACCACTTTGCGGGCTTCAAGGATTTCCTGTTTGGATAAAACAGGCTTGATCTCTACCTTCTCTCCGCTTATATTTTGACGAATAATGAGTTTCTCTTCTTCCTTCTTGGGATAGCCTATCAGTACCTTCAGCATAAAACGGTCTACCTGGGCTTCCGGGAGCGGATACGTACCTTCCTGCTCTATGGGGTTTTGGGTGGCCATTACAAGGAAGGGTTCGGGGAGTTTGTAGGTTTCTTCACTGATCGTTACCTGTCGTTCCTGCATGGCTTCCAACAGGGCGCTCTGAACTTTGGCGGGGGCGCGGTTTATTTCATCGGCCAATACAAAGTTGGCAAATACAGGACCATGCTTCACCAGGAACTCTTCTTTTTTCTGGCTGTAGATCATGGTTCCGATAACGTCGGCCGGAAGTAAATCCGGGGTAAACTGAATACGGCTGTATTTTGCGTCTATCAACGAAGCCAGGGTCTTTATGGCTAATGTTTTTGCCAAGCCGGGGACGCCTTCCAATAAAATATGCCCATCCGAAAGCAAACCGATTAATAAAGATTCAACTAAATGTTTCTGCCCAACGATTACTCTGTCCATTCCCATCGTAATCATGTTCACAAACGAACTCTTGCTCTCTATCCGCTCGTTCAGCTCACGGATATTCACTGTCTGACTCATAGGTTTCCTATATTTTTATTATATGTTTAAACTCTGTGCTTCTCGCTTATCGAAGCACAAAATTATAAATGTTAAAATCTTATCCTTTCATTTTTGCCGTTAAATAATACTAACTCGTCCCTTTCCAATATTTAATTAGTAATAATTGGGCGTTTGTTGGTATTGATTCTGATTATTTTGGTATTGATTCTGGTACGGATCGTTGTATTGTTGATACGGATCGTTGTACTGGTTATACGGATTACTGTATGGATTCGTGTAACTACGGTAGCTGCTACTGCTCGGATATTTAGAGAGGATCTGTGTTTGAAGCTCCGAAGCTCTCCGTACCGAAGCCGGATCATT
>JAISCM010000060.1 GCA_031265595.1 Tannerellaceae bacterium | reverse complement strand
CCCGGATGAATATCGATGCCGGTCAGCGAGTGCGCCATCTCTGTAATCGTGCGGGGCAAGATGGGCACATCCAGCTTAAATAAAACATGCGCCACCCGCTGATGCAGAATAGCCAACGTGGCAGGATAACAAAAAATAACCTCGCTTACCGTACTGGCAGCCGGGTCGCCATCCAGCATAGCCTTTACATCTGTAGACAGCAGGTGTTTAATATGCGGTATTTCATTGATAAAGGAAATCGCTATTTGAGACGCTTTCTCACGGGCATCAGGGCAAACTTCGGCTTCAAAGCAAAGGCTGTTGTACAGCTCTTCATTGAGCAACTCATAGATTTGCTCCAGGTAAACACCCATATAATATTGGATAGAATCGAACTGCGCCTCCTGTTTCGAGCCAAAGAAGCCCGGAAAAACCACCATCTGTACCAATCGCATAAATCGGCGGACAGCCGTTGCCGAGGGCGACGGTTTTTGATGCAAAGGAATATAGTTATATTCATCCGAATCGAAGACCGTCAGCCGCTCTACATTCTTTTTTATCTGCTCCAAGGCCTTTTCCCTGTTCATCTTTTCTAATTATCCCAGGCAGGATTGTATTGATATAACGTCTTTTTAGAACTTCCAAGCCCTATATAGATCTTTTCATTCAATAAAAACATGCAATGCTGTACATCGCCCCGAAAATGAGTAACCGGAAGCCTGGACTTTTCATACCAAGTGTTTTCTTCTATATTATACATCCACAGGTTTGCCGCATTATCTACCACATAAATAGCGTTATTATACACAACGGCTCCCCGGGCAATTCCTCCTACCGATAAGGGGGCCAACTCGGTCCAACTATTCAGATTATCGGTAGATTTCCATAACCTTTTGTGGGATACTGTCCCCGATAAATTCGTCAAACCTAAGCCGGCATATACCACATCGTCTATCGTAACGGCTATGCCGCTATATTGTTTGACGGGAAAATCGCCCATACGCGTCCAGGACAAACCGGATGTATTCAGATTCCATACTTCATCCATTACCGTATCGCGGCATCCTCCTATATAATAAGCATCGTACCCGATTGAGCACCCTATGGCCGAACGCAATGAATCCGGGCCCGAGGGGCTTGTAATATTTTCCCACCTATTATAATTAGGATAATACCGATACAGGCTATTCGTCCGTTTATTAGCTTTATTAATGCCTCCCAGCACATACGCTACTCTATTCACGGCCACGGCTGCCTGCCCTGTCCTTTCCGAATCGGCGCCTCCCGGCATGGGTTCCAGCTTGTCCCATCTGTCGTCTATCGAATTATAAGCCATCAGTTCATTCGTATATTTGGCCCCTAAATCGCCTCCTACTATATACCCTACCGGGTCTATAGAGAACGAAGCGCTCGAATTAGCCACAAGCACATCTCCCGTAAAAGGAGCCATCTGGATAAATATGGGGTCTGTATGCACGATGATTTCTTCGCCGTATGCTATCAAACTGCTTGTATTCCGTAAATAGGCTTTTACATAATAGGTAGTATTCCCTCTCAGTCCGACAATGGAACTACTGAATGGGCTTTCTATCTGGCCTTCATTCGGGATCACTGTTGTTTTGTTTGAAATGGTAGGATTCGGGCTGGTGGAATAACAAAAGCCAAATACATCAATAGACCCCATCCCTATCTTCCTGATAACGCCTCTGATCATAACAGTCCCGTCTTTTATAAACTGGACTTCTCCCGTTTCTATTACCGGCATATTATTTTCCGTTGTAAATTCGGCCACATTATCACTGTATTCCGTACCAAAAGCATTGGTAGCGAAAGCGCGGGCATAATACGTGGTGTAGGATTTAAGCCCTTTCATACTTCCCGAGAAAGAGTTATCGCCGGAACTGACCACAGTTGTATCATCCTGAATGGTTGGAAAGGTAGAAGTCTCCGACCAGCAAACGCCGCGTACCGTGACGGCAGAATCGCCCTCATCCCCAATCTCTGCCGTAAAGGTGGCATCTACAAATCCGGTGCCGGTTATCTGGAATAAAGTGATGGACGGTTTGCCGCTGATCGTTCTGAACGTCTCGCCATTGCTTTGAGAGAAAACGCCGAAAGCATTCGTAGCGTAGGCTTTTATATAGTAAGTAGTAGTGGGCGTCAAGCTGTCTAACTTAAAGAAAAAAGAGTCTGCCTGTAAAGGAAACGGGCGTTTGAAGTCTACCTCCGTCATATCCCTGTCCTTGTAAAAATAAATACCCCGTTCGGTTATCTCTCCTTCACCTTTCTCCAGGATCATTCCCCCGGCCCAGGCAGAGGTTCCTCTTATACTATCCGGTTTGAATGTCCGTATCAGGCCCAGACCATTTCCTGTCTGCTCTGTCTTAGCATCGCTTACCCCTTCGTCTATTCCGTTCCTGGCATAAGCCGTAAAGGTGTAGGTTGTTTCCTTTTCCAGGCCGGTGATCATTGTATCGAGCCTGATAATGCTCCCATCCTTTTTCCCGGTTACCTGCATACTTCCCGTACCCCCTTTGCCGTCTGTCCAGGAAAATCCTTTTTCCGACACAGGCGAACCGCCTTGCTGGGTTATGCTTGCCTGGATTTTCAAGGAATTAGCCTTCACATCCATGATTGTATCGATCCGGATCACAGGTGCGCTGCCATTAATGATATCCGGTAATTCCGGGTCACTCAGGCAGCCATAAAACAGACACATCCCGGCAATGGCTAAAAATAGTGCATTTATACGTTTCATATTCATTCTAATTAAAAAAACACGCCAATACCTGCGTTTACATCTACATACTCAAAGTTCACCGTATTACATCCTGCGCTTATATACAAGAAACCGAAACGCAGCATCAAATCCAAATCGGCCGAAACGCCATTGTAAGACGAATCCGTCTTTTTATACCACCCTGTTTCAAGCTCCTCTAAGTCCGTATTAATTTTAGTGAATTGATAAAGCAAGTCTCGCTTTCCATAACCTGCGCCAATTGAAGTATAAAGCCAGGAAGTACATTTAACCACCAAACCGGCTGTGGCCGCATACGTATTTGTTTTCTTTTTGTGATTATTTATAAATATATCGTCATTGTTGGGCCGCTCGCCGGAAAATTCGTAAGCAGGCTGTAGGAAAGACATATTTGTTCTGAAACGGGCATACCAGCCGAAGCGTTCGGCCACGCCGCCCACCGTTATACCAAACGGCGCCTGTTGCGAATAAGTATAACCGCCAAAAAACCGCATAGGTGTACGAACAGGCCTTTCATATCCATACTGTACGGGATTTTCCGGCACGGGATTTCGTAATTCTTCCAGGCGATCCGTCCAATAAGAGGCCAACTCTTCACTTTTGGGCGTCCCGATACCTTCCGTATAATATAAGATGAGTTTGGATACAGCCGTTGTATCATCTTCTGTGGCTTTCACACTCAGGCAGCTCAGGCAACGGCTCATCTGGTTGTGCATGGACGTACGCATTTGCTCATTGGCAATCCAGATCGTTGTCAGTTGGTTAATACTATACATATCGCAATAAGGAACGCCTTCTCCATAGAAAAGCCTGGCGTCGCTATAATCAAGCCGTTTCATGGCTTCGTCGCCTTTTCTGTTATATTCGGTTTGCTGTTGAGCTACTACACAAAATGGGATTACAGCAAAAATCAACAACCAAAGTTTCTTCATAAACTACAATTAATACATTACATCACTCTTCACTAATTCTCCACTCGTATTATATATATCAAATAACTTATCTTCCCGTTCAAATGCACGGCCTTCGTTGGCGATATCTACATTTATATATTTACACGGTATTTTCTCTTCGCCTCTATCGTCTATCGCCCCGTATTTTCCGGTTGATTTCTTACGTACTATTTTAAAATTTCCAAAAGTCATCTTCTCTTCATATAAAGCTTTTCTGTCAATAATACGTTTTTCTTCCGCTTTCTCTTCGTTGGCAATACTTAAACGCACTACTTCTTCGGTTAATTTAAGTTCTTTCGCCTTGTTAAAGTCTTCGGCCGCCCCTGCAAAATCAGCCTGGTTCATCTTCTGCTTTCCCGAAGTCAATAGAAGCCCATACTGATTATCCTTTTCTTCCGGGGTAAGCTCCGGTGATACTTCGCCTCCTTCTTCCGGGCTTTCTCCCTGCTGAACATTTGCTTCCGGTTGCTGTACAGTTCCTTCTCCGGAAGGGGTAGGTTGATTAGTTACCTGACGATTATTCACTTGTTCTGTCGTTATCTCATTTGTTTGCGACGGCTCATTCGTTGCCGGTTGATTAGGGTCAGGGCTTTCATTGTCCGGTATTTCCGCGGGTAATTCTATCGGATCCGAACCATTATTCCCAATAAGCAAAGCAACAGACGAGCCTATCAGCGCAAAGATACAAATTAAAGCTATTATCCATGCCTTTTTTTTCTTTTTCTTCACCGCCGTCCGTTCCGGCAAGGGTGTTTTATGATTCACAATCGTCTGCTCATCATCCGGTTCGTCCGTTCGTTTCGGCGGCAAAGAAAGCACGATGGTGTCGTCGTCTTGTTCATCAGGCAACTCCCGGAAGGTATCATCCTTCTTTCTATCGTCAGGCAGAGGCATCTCCAGCGCTTCCATCATGCCGGCAATCGTCTGGAAACGGTCTGCCGGATTGATCTGCATGGCTTTCAGAATCACCTCTTCTGTCTTGGGAGTTATTGCCGGGTTCCGTTCCGAAGGGTTCTTCAGCGGCCGGGTGGCTCTTAATATAGATTCTGTTGGTATCTTCCCTGTAAGCAGGTTATACATCGTAGCCCCCAGTGAATAAATATCCGGGCAGGGAGAAAAGACCTGCGTCCCTTCATTATCATATTGTTCGATAGAAGCAAAACCTTTCGACAAAGTCAGCATCGTTGTGCTGGTCTCTTTATTCTCTACATCATACCTTTTACTTACCCCAAAGTCTATCAGGCGGGCATTATCGTTTTTATCGATCAGGATATTACTGGGCTTTATATCTAAATGAAGGATATTCTTTTCATGAACAAATTGCAGCGCCTGCCCTATCTGATGTATATACTTCAAGGCTTTTCCTTCCGGGAGGACGCCTTCTTTTTCAAGTATATCCTTCAATGAATGGCCTTCGATATACTCCATTGCGATATAAGCCGTATTATTCTCTTCAAAGACGTCGAGTACGTTTACGATATACGGGTGATGGACATCCGACAATATTTTTGCCTCTTTAATAAGCTTTTCCCTGAATTTATCGAAAAGCAGCCTTCCCGTTTCCGAATGAACGCCTACGGCGTACGTATCTGCTACCCGGTAACAGTAGTCTTTAAAAAAGTATTCTTTGATACTGATAGGGACTTCCGTCTTTATCTTCCCTAATGGCCCTTTCACCTCGGTATACAAAATTCCTTTATATGTAATACCAAAGCCACCCTGCCCAACTACATGTAATAGCTGGTATTTCCTCTTCTGAAGGTAGTGCCCGGTAGGTAAATTCATTCTTGCAGCGTACTTTATTTTACGCCAAAAATACGTTATTTATATAAAAGAATAAAAGAATGACAGAATATTTTGCTTAACACTATCCGATTCTTGCACATTTTGGATGGGAATAATATAAAAAGAGAAGTTATCACGGGTTTTTTCGCTACATGTTTCCATCAGGGTATCTTTAATAACTTCCGAAGCCGCTTTGTTTTTGAAGAGAGCTGCAAGGGATTCGTCGGTAAAGTTTTCCAGCACGCCGTCGGTACACATAAAAAAGTAGTCGCCGGGTTCTACGTCATTCAGTAAGATCACGTCGGCTTCCGAGGGGTGTTTGGTTCCCTGAAGGGCGCGTGTTATCACATTTCGTTGCGGATGGCTGCGGGCTTCTTCGGGAGTTATCCGCCCAGACTGTAGCAAAGAATTAACTAATGAATGGTCTTCGGTTTTATATAAGATCCTGCCTTCGCGGAACTGGTAGATGCGGCTGTCGCCTACATGGGCCAACGTTATGCCCTTCCAGCCTACGTACAGCATCGTCAGTGTAGTAGCCATTCCGGCAGCTTCGGGGTGTTCGGCGGTATATTCATCAAACTTTATTTCTGTATAGCGCAAGGCTTTTCCCACAAACTCAGGGGTAGGCTTATTCTCTTCCGGCATATTCAAAAAGTACCATTGGAAATAATCGCAGGCTAAGGAACTCGCTATCTCTCCTTTTTCGGCTCCACCTACTCCATCGCATACCAGAAACAGTTTCTGCGTAAGTTTTACAGCTTCCGGCTGCGGATAAATAGCATCTTCATTGTTTTGCCTGCCGCCTTTTTCACTAATTGCACAGGGCTTCCCTATTGTAATGTTCATAATAGCAACACATTTATTCGTTAAAACGGAGTACGGTGCGACCTATGATAATCTCTTCATTGTTATTTAGAATTACCTCCTCACCTTCTCCTAAGTAATTGCTATTATATAACGTATGATTTTTACTATTATTGTCGGAAAGATAATGTTTATAGCTTCCTTTTGAATCTTTCTTTACTTCTATCCGTATATGTTCGCGGCTCATCGACCTGTCGGTAGTTTCAATACGGATCGTTGTGAGGGAAGGTTTGGAAGACTTTCGTCCGATAATGGAGACGCCTTCTACAAGGGGGAATACCTGTTCGGCTGTCTCGCCGTCGGGCAAGACGGTTAGTTTGCCGATCCCTTTTTTTGCGGGATGCAATACGATGGTATCAGACGAAGAAGTCCCCTCTCCTTCTTTCTGCGAAAGCATGGAGACGGGAATGGGACGCTTGCATTTGGGACATTTGAAGGAGTCGATACCGGAAGGCAGCTTCTTTTCATCTACCTTCAGTCCCACATGACAATGTGGACATTTAACTGAAATCATATCATGATAGAAATGTCCATATCGCTGATGTCGCTCGAATAAGCATCAATCATATCAGCGTCCGAAAGCATGATCGTATCATCCGCAAGGGTA
>JAISCM010000009.1 GCA_031265595.1 Tannerellaceae bacterium | reverse complement strand
AGTTCTGAAATAGAAAAAGCATTAAAGCTAAAAGAGAAATATTATGAAAGTAAAGAATGAGAATTTAGTTAGTGTCGATGCGATACTTGATGCAAAATTCGGCAAGGTGGGAACTCCTGAGCGGGAAGCGTTTCGTAAAGAAGCGTATGCTTACTGTATGGGACAACTTATTTATGATGCCCGAAAAAAAGAGAAGATCACTCAATCTGAACTCGCAGAAATGGTTGGTACCAACAAGTCTTATATTTCAAGAATAGAAAAAGGGATAATAGACCCCAGTGTCGGGACTTTTTGCCGGATCATTGATGCTCTCGGCCTGAAGATTGAGATCGTTAAGCCAATCACTTAAAACGTAGTATAGCAAAAGTATTTTGTTTTTTAGGAGGTTGAAACGGAACTTTTCGTACCTTTGCACATTCTAAACAATCCAAAAGAATGAATTATAATACCGAACTGAAGAGGTTGGCCTTACCGGAGTATGGCCGCAATATCCAGAATATGGTTGATTACTGCATTACAATTGCCGACAAAGAGGAACGGCAGCGGTGTGCCAATACGATCATTAATATAATGGGTAATATGTTTCCGCATCTGCGTGATGTGAATGATTTTAAACATATCTTGTGGGATCATCTGGCTATTATGGCCGACTTTAAGCTGGATATTGATTATCCGTATGAAATTATTAAAAAAGAAAACTTGTATAGCAAGCCTCCCCGTATCCCGTATAATAATGCCCGTATTCGCTACAAACATTATGGCCGCACATTGGAGCTGATGATAAAAAAGGCGAACGAACTGGAAGTGGGGGGAGAAAAAGACCAACTGATAAAGCTACTGGCCAACCAGATGAAAAGGGCGTTCCTTACCTGGAACAAAGAGTCGGTAGACGACCGGAAGATATTTAAAGACCTCGACGAACTGTCGCAAGGCAGAATCGTATTGAACGAAGAGGAATATAAGCTTACCGAAAGCCGGGATATTCTGGCAAAGAACAATACGAACAACAACAATAATACGAATAGCGGAAAGAAAAATCATTCCCGGAAAAACAGATGAGTTCGTTTGTTATAGAAGGCGGTTGCAGGCTATCCGGCGAGATTGTCCCCCAGGGGGCGAAGAATGAAGCGCTGGAAGTGATTTGCGCCGTATTGCTTACGCCCGGAAAAGTGGTTATTCATAATGTCCCTGATATAGTAGACGTGAATAACCTTATTCAGCTTTTACGCGATTTGCGGGTGAAGGTAGAGCGGTTGTCGCCTGATACATACTCTTTCCAGGCAGACGAAGTAGCTATGGAGTATCTATATACCGATGAGTTTTTACGCAAAAGCACATCGCTCCGGGGGTCGGTTATGATCGTAGGGCCTTTGACGGCGCGCTTCGGCAAAGCGCTGATACCCAAACCGGGCGGCGACAAGATCGGGCGGCGGCGCCTGGATACTCATTTTGCAGGCATACAGAAACTGGGAGCTTCTTTTCAATACGACGCCAAACGGCATATTTACGAGGTAGAAGCCAGCCGCTTAAAAGGCGCTTATATGCTGCTGGACGAGGCGTCTGTTACCGGAACGGCCAATATCCTGATGGCTGCTGTGCTGGCCGAAGGAAAGACAACGATTTACAACGCTGCCTGCGAACCGTATGTACAGCAGTTGTCGGCCATGCTGAACCGGATGGGCGCCCGGATAACGGGCGTTGGTTCCAACCTGCTTACGATTGAAGGGGTTGATTCGCTTGGCGGCGCCACACATACGATCTTCCCGGATATGATAGAGGTAGGAAGCTTTATAGGGATGGCAGCCATGACGGCTTCGGATATTACGATCAAGAATACCGGCTACGGACAGTTGGGTATCATCCCGGAATCATTCAGGCGATTGGGCATTACGGTAGAGCAGCGGGGAGACGATATTCATATCCCCACCCATACGGGTTACGAAATAGATACGTTTATTGACGGCTCTATTATGACGATTGCCGACGCTCCCTGGCCGGGCCTTACGCCAGACTTGCTGAGCGTGCTGCTGGTAGTTGCCACACAAGCCGCGGGAAGTGTATTGATCCACCAAAAGATGTTTGAAAGCCGTTTGTTCTTTGTAGATAAACTCATTGATATGGGTGCGCAGATCATTCTGTGCGATCCCCACCGCGCTACGGTGATCGGCTTGGGCAATCGCTATAAACTTCGGGGAGCAACGATGACGTCGCCCGACATCCGGGCCGGCATAGCCTTACTGATTGCTGCCATGAGCGCCGAGGGAGCCAGCCGCATCCATAATATAGAACAAATAGACCGCGGCTACCAGCATATAGATAGCCGGCTGAATAATATAGGAGCGCGTATAACACGCCTCTGAAGCGCCTGATATACATGATAAGGAAAGAAGACGTCATACCAATCGGCTATTTTGCCAAACCTCACGGGATAAAAGGGGAAATGAACCTGGTACTCTCCGCCGGCGTTTCGTTCGACGAATGGGAGGAGCCTTATATTGTATGCGAAATGGAAGGTATCCTGGTGCCTTTCTATCTGGAAGAATACCGCTATAAGTCGGACACCAGCCTCTTCATTAAACTGGAGAACGTTGATTCTGACGAGGCAGCCCGCGCGTTCGCCAGCCGGGAAGTCTTTTGCCTGCCGGAAGTAGTATCGGACGATCAGGATGACGACCGCCTGACCTGGAGCCATTTTATCGGCTACAAGGTGTTTGATACCACACACGGCCTGATAGGCGAAATAATAGCTATAGACGAAAGCACCCTCAACATATTATTCGTAATTAACCATAAAGATAATGAATGGCTGATGCCGGCTGCCGAAGAACTGATCCTGTCGGCAGATCATGCCGGCAAGCAGTTGAACGTAGCATTGCCTGATGGTTTATTAGACTTATAGAAACGTTAATAAGCGTAAACTCGTTTCCTTGGGATACGGTTTTTACTACTTTTGCGTTTTATACACAATTATGGCAGCGAAGCAGCATAAAAAAGGATTCAAATCATTCTGGTACCGGATGCGGTTCAAATACAAACTTTCTTTCTTTAATGAAGGTACATTAGAGGAAGTTTGGTCGTTTCGTATGTCACGGCTTACCGCTGTTTCTGTATTTGCTGTATTTGCGCTTCTCCTTATCACAGTTACTTCGCTCATTATTATTACTACGCCCATACGCAATTACCTGCCCGGCTATCTGGATGTGGAAGTACGAAAGGAGATCATGCAGACAGCCCTTCGCGCCGACTCCTTAGAGAGGGTATTGGCTATCCATGCGCTGTATCTGGAGAATGTAGCCGGCTTGCTGACCGGCACAATGCCGCTGGACTCTATCCGCGAGATCGATTCGCTGGCCCATGCCAATGCGAATTATGAAATACCCCGCTCTCAGAAAGAAGTAGACTTTGTACGCACGTTCGAAGAAGAAGAAAAGTATAATCTTACCACATTAAATCCGAATCACACCCCTACAGACGCCGTCTTTTTCTACAAGCCGGTCAATGGGATCGTATCGGCCCATTATGAAGCAGATATCCGCCATTATGGAGTAGATGTGGTAGCTGCGCCGAAAGAGAGTGTGCTGGCTACGCTGGACGGCACGGTGGTATTCACCGGTTTCGATCCGCAATTCGGGAACGTGATACAGCTTCAGCATAAAAACGGATTCATCTCTATCTA
>JAISCM010000055.1 GCA_031265595.1 Tannerellaceae bacterium | reverse complement strand
AAAGGGCAGGGCGCTGAGGAATACGTTGGTATTTTACGGATCACCCTGGATGAAGAGCAGGGCGAACTGTTTGTAGACGATTATTATCCGGGGAAGATCGTAGTGTATGATTTAAACGGGAATTTCAAACGAAGCTTTACCCATAAAGAGGGCGCCAGGTATGCGAATGTATATGATTTCGACCGGGAGAATCTGATTTGCCATGATGATTCGTATCGTAACCAGGGACAATCCTTTATGCTTGTATCCAAGCAAGACGGAAGCATTACCAGGGAAATTCAGACCCCCTTTGAGAAGAAGAGATTCCCCTGGTTGAGTGAAAAAGACGAAGCAACGGGCATAACCTATATTATAGCCCCTCCCACCTATCACCCCATCATCCCTTACCAGGGCCATTGGATACTGGTAGAGCCTTCGTCTGATACGATATACAGCTATTCTCCCGCTCACACGATGACGCCGGTTGTTATACGAACGCCGCCTATCCAGTCTATGGATCCGGAAGTGATGCTTTTTACAGGCGCTATCACCAGCCGCTATGAGTTTATGGTATCGGTAAAAATGAAAGGAGACGTAAGGGAGATGAGCGGACTTGAGAGTACCGACCTGATGTACGACAGGCAGGAGAAAGCCCTGTTCAGAAGCGCTGTATACAATGACGATTATTCCGGCAAAGAACGAGCCTATATGAGTACGCAACCGCTGACCGACGAAATCGCAACCTGGCAGTATTTAGATGCCTTCGAACTCGTTCAGGCTTACAAAAAAGGCCGGCTGAAAGGCCGCTTAAAAGAAATAGCCGCCGGGTTAGACGAAGAATCCAACCCGGTGATTATGCTGGCAAAGCATAAGAAAGACTGACTACTTTCTTTTCTTCCCTCTTCCGGCTTTTTGCAGCGCCTGGTCGAGGATATATTGTATTTGTCCGTTTGTGCTGCGAAATTCATCCGCCGCCCAGGCCTCAATGGCTTCCATCATTTCGGCATCTATGCGGAGGATGAAACTCTTTGTTGTACTTTCTTTTTTTGCCATTTTACTGATGACGGATTAATGATGCAGCGTCCCGGTGTTCAGCACTGGTTGCGCTGCTTCATCGGCACATAGAACGACTAATAGGTTGCTTACCATGGCGGCTTTCTTGTCTTCGTCGAGCGTCACAACGTGTTCCTTATCTAACTTATCCAGCGCTAATTGCACCATGCTGACGGCGCCTTCTACTATTTTCTCCCTGGCGGCAATGATCGCGTCGGCCTGCTGGCGGCGCAGCATCACGCCGGCAATTTCGGAAGCATACGCCAGGTAGTTGATGCGCGCTTCTATCACCTCTATCCCGGCGATTGCCAGACGGCTACCCAGCTCTTCTTCCAACTTTTGAGCTACTTCGCCGTCGTCTGAACGAAGCGTTGCCTTATCGCCCGAACTTTCATTAGAATCATAAGCATACATCCCCGCTACTTTGCGCAGGGCGGCATCGCTTTGTATCTTGACAAAATTCTCAAAACTCTGCATCAACTTCGGCAGTTTGGCTAAGGAGATCGTATTCTCCGTATATTGCACCTTTTCTACAGAAGAAGAATCAATATCGAACATGGCTTTATACGTATCCTTTATCTTCCAAACGATTACGGCGCCTATCATAACCGGATTGCCCACCTTATCATTTACCTTTACAGGAGGCACGTCCAGATTACGGATGCGCAACGTGATCTTCTTTTTTGCATAAAACGGATTTACCCAAAAGAAGCCATTCGTAGTCACCGTCCCCTCGTATTTACCAAAGAGTACCATGACGCGGGCATTGTTAGGCTCTACGATCATAAGGCCAAACATCACGAATACAAATACTACCGGGATAAGCGTTCCAGCCGTTATCACACTCCACTCTCTGCCGAGTATAATAAAATAAGTAAACAAGCCCGCCAAAAGGACTAAAAAAAGGATCCCCAGAAACCCGGATAGTTTAACGCCACTAAATTCTTTCTCTGTTGTTTTCATAATGATTATTATTTGATATTGATTTGATATCACAAACAAATACAATATTTCTCAACACACCAAGCATTTACCGAAATATATTTGTTAATTAACCCTAACCCCCAACTTCGGAAGTATTCAAAATCGTATACAGTTCTTATTTTTGCATAAAACAAAAAGTAGCGCTTATGAACTACTTACAGACACTTCATTACCGGATGGGCGATTTGATATTCAAGTCGATAACTGTTTGCGTTGTTGTCTGTTCCCTATCGCTGTTTTTGGGTTCGTGCCGCAAGGAGGCGGCTAATAAACCGGATGGGGAGACGGAGGTGATTGATTTTACGTCTTTTTCAGAGATAGAAGTGGAGAGATTCCCGGAAGCGATCGTTCGGGAGAAAACGTATATCAATCTCGACGCCTCAACGGATGAGTTGCTATTCAGTAGGATCGACAGGGTTAAGATCATCCATGACAGGATCTATATACTGGGCAG
This sequence comes from Tannerellaceae bacterium, assembly GCA_031265595.1. Next base: position 1,358 of record JAISCM010000055.1, on the reverse strand, counting down.
ACAGGGCGTAAGGACGAGAAAGCTGCTCGTTTTCGACTGGACGGGTACGGGGATCGGCGCCGTAGGACGAAGAGGGCAGGGGCCGGAGGAATACATTCAAATTTCGAGTTTCGACGTCAATGAGAGAGGCGACATTTTCTTTATTGACGGAACGCTCGACAAGGATCGGGTATTTGTTTTTGACAGAAATCTGCAATTTGTTTCCGTACGACGCTTACCTTTCGAGGCCGATATTATCAAATGTCTGCCCGGCGACAGGCTCTTGTTTGGCCTCGCCTCATGGAACAAGGGACAGAACGCTCCCATGAAACTCGCTGTAACCGATAGGGATTTGAATACCGAACAGGCTTATGTGGAATATGACGAATACATCGATACAACTAATTGGTTGTCGGATTGCTTTTTCATCGACGCCGGCGGCCGTATCCAATACAATAAACATATAGACAATAACGTTTACGAGATTTCACCGGAAGGAGCCTTGATGAAAACATACCGGTTTGACTTCGGTAAGAAGAACATGCCCGACATTTACAAAAAAGACATAGAGATGAATCTGATGGAAATGGAAAAGTATGATTGTCTGCTGAATTTTACGGCAATTACCGACCGCTACATCATGGGTACTCTGTATGACCAGGGCCGGAGAAAAGCGTACATCGCCGACCGGAACAGCCGGAAGCTATACACAATAGCCTACCGCACAGAGATGCCCTACCCGGAAAGTTTAAGCAATATGGGCCATTATACAGACGATCGATTCATCACATTCATTTACCCCGGCAAATACAAAGACCTCCATAGTGAGGATCTGCCGCCGGAGGTAAAGGAGCATATTGAAAATGAAAATTTCACCATCTGTTTGAACTGTTTAAAATAAATTTATAACCTCCCGGGCCTGTACAACTCCTTTTTCCACCCCTGCTTTCAGCTCATAGCCGTCAACTTAAGAAGATTAATCGGTTGATATTTCATCAGATATAATTTTACGAGAGGTGTATTTATAGTATATGCCGGGTCGTTTTGTGAATAGCTTCTCCCCTTCGGGTTGTGGGCTGCCTTGCGGCATCTGTCCGTAGTGAACAAAACCATCTTTGGGGTGAAGTAATTTACCGTATATAAATGGGGGTATACCAACCGAAGATTTGTGTATTTACCTCGAACAATTGAAGTCAATATTGGCCCGTCCCCGACTATTGGCTGCGGCCAAGGCGTGTGGTTTCTGTTGCCGGGAACGGACGATAGATGTTTACGCCTTTTTTGATGTGCTGTTGTATTGTGCCAACCGTCAGTCTCAAAGTAGCCTGTCATTTATAGCTGGCTGTTTGCAAGAGCGTCATGGGATAGAAGTAAGTAAA
>JAISCM010000027.1 GCA_031265595.1 Tannerellaceae bacterium | reverse complement strand
GTTTTTTTGTTTGTTTATCTCAATAATTTACAGTATCTTTGTTAGGTTTTTGAAAACCCTTATAATTATTGATTTTAAAGATATGAGTGAAGAATTAAAAAACACAAACGGCAATTATTCGGCGGAGAGTATCCAGGTTCTTGAAGGTTTAGAAGCTGTGCGTAAAAGGCCCGCCATGTATATCGGCGACATCGGCGAGAAAGGATTGCACCACTTGGTATACGAGGTGGTAGACAATTCCATAGACGAGGCGCTTGCCGGCTACTGCACCAATATAGATGTTATCATAAGAGAAGACAATTCCATCACCGTAATAGACAATGGCCGCGGTATCCCGGTAGACTACCATGAGAAAGAAGGGAAATCCGCCCTCGAAGTGGTGCTGACGGTCTTGCATGCAGGAGGGAAGTTCGACAAAGGCAGCTATAAAGTTTCCGGCGGTTTACACGGCGTGGGTGTCTCTTGCGTAAATGCCCTTTCTACGCTTTTGAGGGCCGAGGTATGCCGTGACGGTAAAGTCTATATGCAGGAATATTCCTGCGGCCATGCTCAAACCGAATTAAAGGTAATCGGAGAATCCGGCAATACAGGCACCACTATCACATTCAAGCCCGACAGCTCTATTTTTACAATAACCGAATATCGCTACGATATATTGGCCACCCGCCTGCGGGAGCTTGCTTTCTTAAATTCTGGAGTAACCCTTACTCTGACTGATAAAAGAGTAACCAAAGAAGACGGCGCCTACCGGACGGAAACGTTTCTCTCCGACGAAGGATTAAAAGAGTTTGTCCGTTATATCGACCGCGCCAAAGAAAAGCTTATCCCGGACGTGATCCATATTGTTACGGAGAAACAAAATATCCCGGTAGAAGTAGCGATGACCTACAACACTTCTTACAATGAGAGCGTTTATTCATACGTGAACGACATCAACACGATTGAAGGAGGCACCCACCTTGCCGGTTTCCGGCGCGGACTGACCCGTACGCTAAAGAAATATGCAGAGGACTCCAAACTGCTCGAAAAAGCAAAAGTAGAGATACAAGGCGACGACTTCCGCGAAGGATTAACAGCCGTTATTTCCATCAAAGTAGCCGAGCCCCAGTTTGAAGGGCAGACAAAAACCAAATTAGGCAACAGCGAAGTAACCGGCGCCGTAGACCAGGCGGTAGGCGAAGCGTTAGGTTATTACCTGGAAGAGCATCCGAAAGAAGCCAAGATCATTGTAGATAAAGTAATTCTGGCAGCGCAAGCCCGGCAGGCGGCCCGTAAAGCAAGGGAATTGGTTCAGCGTAAATCGCCGATGGGCGGCGGAGGGCTTCCCGGTAAATTAGCCGACTGTTCATCTAAAACGGCTGAAGATTGCGAACTGTTCCTTGTAGAAGGAGACTCTGCCGGCGGTACGGCTAAGCAAGGGCGCGACCGGATGTTTCAGGCAATCCTCCCCCTGCGCGGTAAGATACTGAATGTAGAGAAAGCAATGGAGCATAAGATATTCGAAAGCGAAGAAATACAAAATATATTCAAGGCAATGGGTGTATCGATCGGAACGGAAGACGACCCAAAAGAGCTTAACCTGATAAAGCTCCGTTACCATAAGATCATTATTATGACCGATGCCGACGTAGACGGCAGCCATATCGCCACCTTGATCTTAACATTCTTCTTCCGCAGGATGCGCGCCTTGATCGATAATGGATACGTATACCTGGCAACGCCTCCTCTGTATCTGTGCAAAAAAGGAAAAACAGAAGAGTATTGCTGGACGGATCAGCAACGCCAACAATTCATTGATAAATACGGAGGCGGCAGCGAAACGGGCATACATACGCAACGCTACAAAGGCTTGGGCGAGATGAACGACCATCAGCTTTGGGATACAACCATGAATCCGGACAACCGTACCCTAAAGCAGATCACCATCGAAAGCGCTGCCGAAGCCGACCAGATATTCTCTATGTTAATGGGTGAAGAAGTGGCGCCGCGCCGCGAATTTATAGAAGAGAATGCGACTTATGCCAATATAGACGCATAGCATGAATACAAAAGCCCGCCAACCGGACATCGCCGCCCTGTATAAGGAAGTTGACAGTTTCATACGCCGAAAAGAACAATCGCAACCTCCCCGTATCGGCATCTCGGCCAACCGGAAAGACGGGCTTTCCTGCATCGCCGACACATACGTTCAGTCGGTATGGGAAGCCGGCGGCGCGCCGGTATTAATCCCCGTAATCACAGACATCAGGGCATTGACGGCGATTATTACCGGACTGGACGGGCTGCTTATGAGCGGCGGCGGCGATATAAATCCCCTTTATCTGGGAAAAGAACCCATCCCCCAACTGCAAGACGTGGATACGATCCGCGACGAATATGATTTGATCATCCTCCGGATTGCCTTCAATCATCAACTCCCCATCATGGGTATTTGCCGGGGGCATCAGTTGATCAATGCGGCCTTTGGCGGCGGCCTTTACCAGGATATCTATTCGCAAAACAATAACAAGCTGCTAAAGCATAGCCAGACATTAGCGCGCGAATTACCCTCCCACTCGATTCGTTTATCTGAAGGCGAAACCAAATTACGCGCCATCTTAAAGGCAAACGAGATCTTTGTCAATTCATTCCACCATCAGGCCATAACAGAGGCAGCGCGGGAGTTTATCCCAACGGCCTTTTCCCCCGACGGCCTCAACGAAGGGATGGAGCATCCCGAATATGCCATCCTCAGCGTACAATGGCATCCCGAAGCCATGGCTGCCAATGGTGATGAACGCATGCGCGAATTATTCAAACACCATATAGAAGAGGCGCGCCGGTTTCGTCAGGCAAAAGAGATCCACCAACGGATCATCACCATCGACTCGCATACCGATACACCTATGCTATTCTCCGGCCCGTTTAATCTGGGAGAGAAAGAAGGGGGAAAGGTAAACCTCCCCTTTATGGAGGAAGGGAGGATAGACGCCGTCTTCATGGTGGCCTATCTCCCACAAGGAAAGCGCGACGACGCTTCGCTACAGGCGGCTACCGGATATGCCGTTGAACGCCTCGAACAAGTGAAGCGGCAAGAGCGTTTACACCCGGAGCGGATGGCGATTGCTTACACCCCCCACGATCTGATCCGGCTAAAGCATCAACAGAAAAAAGCCATCTTCTTAGGTATAGAAAACGGCTACGCCATTGGGAAAGACATAGCCAACCTGTCTCGTTTCAAAGAAATGGGCGTTTCTTATCTTACCCTCTGCCACAATGGAAGCAACGACATTTGCGATTCGGCCAAAGGAGAGCCGGAATGGGGTGGGCTTAGCCCGTTCGGAAAAGACGTGATCAGGGAAATGAACCGGCTGGGGATGATGATAGACATTTCGCATGCCGCCGAAAGTACGTTCTATGCTGTTTTGGAAGAAAGCCGGTTGCCCGTCATGGCATCGCACTCCTCGGCAAGAGCGCTTTGCGACCATCCGCGCAATTTATCAGACAAGCAAATCAAAGCGTTGGCCGAAAAGGGAGGCGTTATCCAGGTATGCCTTTACAAAGGGTTTATCAACAAAGACGAAGAAAAGGCATCCCTAAGCGACGCGATCCGCCACATAGATCATATCGTTCAATTGGTAGGAGCAGATTATGTGGGGATTGGTTCCGATTTCGACGGCGACGGCGAACTGACCGGATGCAGGGCCAGTAATGAATTGATCAATATCACAGTCAGATTGCTTGAAGCAGGATATAGCGAACAGGATATAAAGAAAATATGGGGCGGCAATCTACTACGTGTTATGAACGCCGTACAATCGGCGGCGGCTTACTGACGGCCCCATTCCGCGGCAAACAGCTCAAGCTCGTTATACCATTCTACGCCAAACTTACGGATCAGCGGTTCTTTCAGAAACTTATACAGCGGAAGGCCTTCCTTACGCCCTAACGCTTCGCCAGACTTACATATCTTCCAGCGATGGTAATTCACTGCCTGAAACGTATCATACCGGGAGACGCGGATGGGGTATAAATGGCAGGAAATCGGTTTCCGTATCGTAGTACGCCCTTCCAGATACGCCTTTTCGATAGCGCATTTACAGATGCCTCTTTCGTCATAACAGGTAAAGACACAGTCTTTTTCTCCCACAATGGAGATAACGTCGTCTCCGGCCAGGTCTATATAAGCCACACCTTGTTTCCTGATCACCTCGCGGGCTTCGGAAGAAAGGTCGTTCCAGACAGCAGGCAATACGTTCAGCATTTCCTTCAACTCCTCTTTTTCCAACGGAGCGCCCGACGCCGCCTCAGCAAAACAACAAGCCCCTTTACACACAGAAAGATTGCATATAAACTTACTTTCTATCACATCAAAACTAACCAAGGTATCACCAATCTGAATCATACTGCAAAATTAGTAAAAGCCACTTATATAAAAAAGTCTTCGCGAAGATATAAAAAAGTCTTCGCGAAGAGTTGAAAAAAAGTTCGCGAAGAGTTAGAAAAGTCTTCGCGAAGAGTTGCTGAAGACTTCGCGAAGAGTTTTTTTTCAGAAAATAAACAATCAGGAATTTGTCGCACACCCTTATCAATCAAACCGTTTAGTATATCCGTGGCAGTAGGGCAAGCTGCCTTTTCTCGTATAATAATCCTGATGATACGCTTCGGCAGGCCAGAAAGTGGTGGCGGGCGTTACCCGGGTGGCTACTTTATATCCTTTGGCGTTTAGCCGGTCAATCAATTCTTCGGCGATTTGCTTTTGCTCCGGCGTCGAATAGAAGACTTCCGAGCGATATTGTTCGCCCACATCAGGCCCCTGGCGATTTACATGCGTAGGGTCGTGTATCTCAAAAAAACGTTTGGCCAGTGTTTCATAATCCGTTTTCTGCGGATTATATGTTATCCGTACAGCTTCGGCATGGCCTGTTGTGCCGGTGCAAACGTCCTCGTATGTTGGGTTTTCCTTTGTTCCGCCTGTATAGCCAGACTCTACGCATATCACTCCGGAAAGCTTTTTCATATAATACTCTACTCCCCAGAAACAACCGCCGGCAAATAGGGCCGTATCATTCAATTCTGTCATAATTCATCCTTTTTTATCTGTGTAAATATAATAACAATATTCATATATACATATATTTATGTAATTTTGTCTCACGAAAAGAATGTACCAGAGATATTTCCTTCATGATAAAGACAGTTAAAGATAAAGACTTAGGCATAATAACTATTCAAACGAACCTTCGGGCCAAACGGTATACATTGAGAGTGAAAGATGGAGCTGTTCTCGGCACAATGCCCGTTTACGGAGAATTGAGCACGATGCTTGCCTTTATAGAAAGCAGCCGCCCCAAACTACTGCTTGCCTTACAGCGCCCTCCACTATCCCAGAACATATTAAATGAAGCGTCGGTATTACAAACAAGCACCTTCAACCTTCATATCTTCCGGACAGACAGGGATAATTTCTATATGAACCTGAACGAAGGAACCCTCCATATCGCCTGCCCGGAGAAAACAGACTTTGAAGACGAACGGGTACAAAAGCTCCTGAAAGGACTTATAGAACAAGCGCTCCGGCATGAAGCCAAAAGAATATTACCCGGACGCCTCTTTACCTTATCCAAACAATTCGGCTTTACCTACTCTTCCGTTAAAATAAATAATAGCAAAAGCCGCTGGGGAAGTTGCAGCGGGAAAGGAAGCATCAACCTCTCCCTCTCGCTCATGCTCCTGCCCGACCACCTGTCTGACTACGTACTGCTCCACGAACTTTGCCACACCAAAGAAATGAACCATAGCGAACGATTCTGGCAATTAATGGATCAGGTAACAAACAATAAGGCGCTTGCATTAAGAAAAGAACTGAAAGGGTATAAGATGTTGTAAAGTTTGTAAAATCTTTTCTACTTTTGTAAAATATAGATAATCATAACACACATGGATATAAACAAAGTCTTCAGAGATCCTATATACAAACTCATTTCTTTCCACAAAAAAGAAGATGAAGTTATTTTAAAAATCATTAGTACACCCGAGTTTCAAAGGCTCAGAAGGATTAGACAATTAGGATTATCAAGCTTCACTTATCCAACGGCTGTCCATGATAGATTCTCTCACAGCTTAGGCGTAGCCTATGTTATTGAATTGTTTTTTCACAACCTGAATATCCCCGATACGGTTATCACTACAACGAAAGAAGGAGATGAAATAGAATTGACAAAGAAACAATTGAAATTACTTATAAAACTGGCCGGTATCCTGCATGACATTGGACATGGGCCATTCTCTCATGCTTTTGAATCTATAACAGATTCAGATCATGAAGAAATGACAAAAAAAATCATTTCTAATGAAGAAGGCAATATATACAAGATATTAACATCTATGCAGGATGAGATATTATCAAAATATGCGCCTTTCTGGATTAATGAAATTATAAGTGGAACATTCAGCCCTATTTGGGCAAAGGAATTAATATCCAGCCAGCTTGACGCCGACAGGATTGATTATTTATTGAGAGACGCCTATATGTGTGGCGTAAATTATGCTTCTTTCGATTTGACCTGGTTCTTTCAGAACATTGAAATCGGAAAGATTAAAAATGAAGAAGGCAGAGACGGATTGCTGGTCAATGCAAAAAAAGGAATACATGCCATTGAGTCTTTTATTATATCCAGATACCACATGTACGAACAGGTTTATTTTCATAAGACGACACGTTGTTTTGAATTAATCGTTCAGGGAATATTTAAAAGACTGAGGTATCTCATAGAAAATGACATGATTCCAAGAACGCCATTTGGTGGTTATTTAGTTGATTTTATTAAAAACAACAACAATCTGAACTCTTATTTATTACTTGACGACTTTAGTCTTTATACACATTTTAATCATTGGACCAACTCTAACGATGAGATATTAAGCAATTTATGCAAAAGTCTTATCTACAGAGAGCCTTATAAAATGTTTAAAGAAGTTGAAAACGACTCGTTGTTTTCGAGAAAAGACTACACATATTTAAGAACGCTTTTTACTGATGACGAAGATTTTGATTATTGTTTTTTAGAGGATGAATACTTAAATATTGCTTATAAAGACAGTTATCTGCTCGGAGAAAAGAAACACGACAGGGCTGAACATATCTGGCTTCAATACCCAAATGGGGACTTAAAAGAGTTTTCGGAAGTTTCCCCAATTGTAAAATCCCTAAAGAACAAAGTACTGCACAAAAAAAGAGCTTACATTCACAGATCATATAAGGAACAAGTATTAATTAAAAATAAACAGCTATGATATTTCATCAGAATGAAACAAATAAGTTATTGAACTTGGTAAATATCTCAAATGCAATTGTTGGGAGAAAGAAATTTCAAAAAATAGTATATATTTTACAATGTGAAGGTGTTTCTTTTCATAAGAAATTCAAATATTATTACTACGGGCCTTTTTCTCCCAGCCTTCAGTTAGAAATAGACGAACTTGTTGATAGAAAAATATTAATAGAAAAAATGGACACTTCTTATTCTTATGAATTAAATCCTCAAACGGAATTTGAGTCTAACAGGGAAATGGAAGAAAAAAAAGAGTTGATATTATTTCTAAACAAACAAGAAACACGCATTCTGGAATTAATAAGCACAATTTATTTCTTACATAATGAAGGATGGGAAGAACAACGATATATAAAAAAGAAAATAGAGACTTTAAAACCGCACCTAAGCTCTCTTATAGATGAATCATTTGATATTAAAAAAGAAATAGAAGAAATTACAACAAAATAATGGAAACACAATTCAAGAGAACGCTAATTACTACTGCGCTGCCTTATGCTAATGGGCCTGTACATATCGGGCATCTGGCGGGGGTTTATGTGCCGGCGGATATTTATGCCCGTTACCTTCGCCTGAAAGGGGAAGAAGTATTAATGATAGGTGGTTCGGACGAACATGGCGTGCCGATAACGATCCGGGCGAAAAAGGAGGGGGTCGCTCCGCAGGATGTGGTAGACCGGTATCATTATATTATTAAGAAATCGTTTGAGGATTTCGGTATTACCTTCGATATTTATTCGCGTACTACCTCAAAGACACATTACGAGACGGCTTCGGAGTTCTTTCGTGTGTTGTATGATAAAGGGGAGTTTATAGAAAAAACGGCTGAACAATACTACGATGAGGAAGCCCGTCAATTCCTGGCCGACCGGTATATAATGGGGAAATGTCCGCATTGCGGCAACGAGAAGGCGTACGGCGACCAGTGCGAAGCCTGCGGCACGTCGTTGAACCCGACCGATCTGATCAATCCCAAATCGACCATCAGCGGAAGCGTCCCGGTAATGAAAGAGACGAAACATTGGTATCTGCCGCTGGATAAATGGGAGCCATTCCTCCGGCAGTGGATACTGGAAGGGCATACGGAATGGAAATCGAATGTGTACGGACAATGCAAAAGCTGGCTGGATATGGGCTT
>JAISCM010000015.1 GCA_031265595.1 Tannerellaceae bacterium | reverse complement strand
AAAGGTTATACTTTTCATCCGAAACAAACCGGCTCATACAAAGTCTCCTCTTATGAATTAAAAAAAACGTCTGCCGGATCACCTGATCCGGAGAGTATAGCTGTTGATGCAGCTTGCAGCGGTAATCCGGGTGATATGGAATATCGGGGTGTGTATGTCCGTACCGGGCAGGAAATTTTTCATATAGGCCCTTTAAAGCAGGGAACAAATAATGTAGGTGAATTTCTTGCTCTTGTGCATGGATTAGCCTTGTTGAAAAAAACAAACAGTAACCTTCCCATTTATACGGATAGTGTAAATGCCATGAAGTGGGTGAAAAATAAGAAGAGCAAAACATTATTGGAGCGTATGCCTGTTAATGAACCTGTCTTCAATCTGATAGAACGCGCCGAAAGATGGCTTCGGGAAAACGAATATACCACTCCCGTCATCAAATGGGAGACCTCCCGATGGGGCGAAATACCGGCTGATTTCGGGAGAAAGTAAGGTTGTTTTTATTTCTGATGAAATAAATGATAATCGTTATAGTTAAATAAAAAGAGAAACGTCAAAAACTAAATAGTATGAATAGTATGTATCCGAAAGCGGACATTATGATAGATTGTTGTAAAATGAAAACACTCAATACGGGATTGTTTCATTTTTGTCTGAATCTGGTCAATACGTTGTATCAACGGGATCAAAAGGATAGAGAGAGATTAAGTGTATTTGCCCAGCGGAGAGTGCAGAAATTTCTCCCGCCCGATATTGCTAAGTTCAGCAAGCATTTCTGGCATTCCTGTTATCTCAGGTTGCCTGACAATTGCAAAGTGTGGCATTCTACATTCCAGTTAGATAGATACATGCCGGCTTCCGATAAGCAAAAAAAAGTACTGACCATCCACGACTTAAACTTTTTATACGACCGGAACCAAAAAGGATTAAAAACCGGACTCTGGCGATTACAACGTAATATTGATCTTGCGGACAGGCTGGTTGCCATTTCCGAATTCGCCAAAAAGGACGTCCTTACGCATACGGACACACATGGGAAAGAGGTTGATGTAATATACAATGGTTGTAATATATATAACGGGGCAATTCAGACGCCTCCGGATTTTTCACCAAAAAAACCATTTCTCCTGGCATTGGGTACTGTTCTTGCCAAAAAGAACTTTCATATTTTGCCCTGCCTGTTGCAAAATAATGATTACACCTTGCTGATTGTCGGAAATTTGTCGTCTTATGCAAAGGTTATTATGGATGAAGCCGCTTATTGGGGAGTGGCGGACAGGGTACATATCATCGGAGCGGTAAGCGAAGCCGTGAAACATTGGTACTTGCAAAATTGCACCGCGTTTCTTTTTCCGTCTATCGCTGAAGGATTCGGAATGCCGGTTGTTGAGGCGATGTATTACGGGAAACCTGTTTTTTTATCGTCTCATACCGCACTGCCGGAAATAGGCGGGAATGTTGCTGTTTATTTCAATAATGATTTCGACAGGAAAGAAATGCAGCAGGAATTTGAACGGGGAATGAAGATGTATCAAACAACCATAACCGCAGAAATGATAAAGAACCAGGCAGGAAAATTCTCATGGAACAGAGCTGCCGGTCAATATTGGGAGATCTATCAGGCGTTAATAAATACATAAATAAAATGAAGGCAGGTTTTGATGCAAAACGAATAACTCACAATGGTACCGGACTGGGTAATTATGGAAGGATCATTCTTAATTCTTTTACGGATCAGTATCCGGGAAATGAATATATTCTTTATTCTCCCGGTCCCGGTAATTTAAAGTTACGCGATCAATTGCAGCCAAGCCAGGCCATATCCTTCCGATACCCGACAGGGGCGAATAAACTCTTTTCTTCTTTCTGGCGAACGTTCGGCATAACGGCACAACTAAAAAAAGACAAGGTCGACCTCTTTCACGGGCTAAGCAATGAACTACCTCTCAATATAGGAAAAAGCAAAATCCCTTCTGTTGTTTCCATACATGATTTGATCTTCCTGCGTTATCCCCGGTTGTATAGCGCTATCGACAGAAGGATATACGCTTATAAATTCAAACAAGCCTGCCGGCAGTCCGATAGGATCATAGCCGTCAGCGAGCAGACAAAAAGGGATATTATATCGTTCTTTTCGATAGATGAAGATAAGATAGATATCGTTTATTCCAGGTGTAACCTTGCTTTTTACAGCAAAGTATCAGATGAAGGAAAAGCAACGGTAAGGGAGAAGTATGCGCTGCTACACCCTTATATATTATATGTAGGAAGTATTGAAGAACGAAAGAACCTGCTACTCATCGTAAAAGCCCTTAAAGGAATAAAAGAAGATATAACCCTGCTCGCCATAGGCCGGCATACGCCCTATATGGATACCGTTGAATCGTATATGAAAGAGAACAACCTTCAGGGCAGGGTTCGCTTCCTTACCAATGTCCCTTTTGCCGATTTGCCGGCTTTTTATCAGATGGCGGAGATCTTTGTGTATCCTTCTTTTTTTGAAGGCTTTGGGCTTCCTATTCTGGAGGCTTTGGTATCGGATGTGCCTGTTATAGCAGCCACAGGTTCATGCCTTGAAGAAGCGGGAGGCCCAGGTTCTCTTTATACGGATCCGAACAATGAGAATGAATTAAGGGAAATGATCCAACTGGTATTAACCAATAAAGCATTGGCCGGTTCTATGCGTGTAAAGGGTCTTGCGTATTCAAAATCTTTTGCCAATAATACGTTGGCCGGCGAGTTGATGAACGTTTATAAGTGCGTGTTATAACTCAAAGTCTATCTCATGTTTCTTCTTATATTTCTTCCAGAATTTATTGCGGTAATACAAAATCAGGTCTGTACATTCTTCCTCATCAGCCTTTCTCTCTTTGGCGTATTCGCAGGCAATCAGGCGGATCATTTCTTCTTTCCCCCACAGGCGGGCAAAGTTGGCGCATCCTTTTTTGATGGATACCCTGCCAAATTCCATACGGTTTATATCAATCAGGCAAAAGCGGACGCCTTCTTCCGTCTCTTCAAAGAGGATATTACCCGGCGAAAAGTCTTTATGATAAATCCCTGCTTCGTGAAGGCGGGCGGTATAGTTGGCGAATGAACGGATGATATGTTCCCGTCCGGAAAGGGTTCCTTCCCCAAATTCGTACATATTCCAAACGTAAGATGAGTGCAGACTTATAAAATACGTGCGGTAGATGAAGCCTCCTTTACAGGAGATGATATAGGCTACCGGTTCCGGCGTGTCGAACCCTTTCGAGCGTAGTTTCAATGCATAGTGATAAGCGCGGGAGGCTTTTGCCGGACGGATAAAAGTATAGATCAAACGGTTCATAAACAGGGGTACTTTATATTGTTTGACATTTACGATTGTACCGCCTACATTGAACACTTTTATTTCGTTTCTGTCCTTATGAATACATGTCCCTTCTTTATCAAATCGTTCGGGGATTGTATGCACGAAAGTGGAAAATTGGTTGTAAGCAGGGTTAATAATTATTTTCATGCGGAGAGGGTTTCTTCTATTTTATCAATGATTTGCTCAGGGGGGAGTTGGGTAAGGCAGGCCCAGTCGCCACGGAAACAAGGTTTTTCTCCGAAGATGGAGCAGGGGCGGCAAGGCAGTTTTGTTTGTATGGCATCGTCTGGCCGTTGGTGGTATCCGTAGAAGCCGGCGTATGGATGGGTGGCGCCCCAGACGGATAATACCCTTGTGCCCACTAAGGAGGCAAAGTGCATATTGGCAGAGTCCATGCAGAGTAGCACATCCAGGCGGCTGATAAGCGCTAATTCTTTGTCGAGCGAGTAACGGCCTACCACCATTTTAACCCTTGGAAACTGTTGCGCCCATTCTCCCAAGATGCGCTCTTCATCTCCTTTGGCCCCCAGCAGGAAGAGAGTGTATGCTTCGCGCTCCGATAGGGCTTCTACGATTTGCTTCATCCGGTCGATGGGATATATCTTACCTTTATGTTTGGCAAAGGGGGCGATTCCGATCCACTTGCCTGTTTTTTCGCCGATCGCTTCTGTCAGTAAAGGCAGATTAACGGGGCGTTCGTCAAAGAGTGAATGAAAACTTTCGGACGAATGGATGCCGGCGGCTTTAAATACGTCGGCATAGCGTTCTATCACCGGGCGGATGGGTTTCAATACTTTGTTTTTGCGGGCGGTCAGTTGCCTGCGTTCTTTGCGGGCTTTGTTTACTACAAATACTTTTTTTCCTTTCAGACAGAAAAGCGTCCGGATGACCATCGTTCGCAGTACATTATGGAGGTCGAGCACCACGTCGAAGTCATACTTAGAGAAGGCCCATGCGAAACGGAATAATCCCCTGAACGTTTTCTCCGGGCCGGTAATACTGATACCTGTCACCTCTACGTTTTTCGGACGATTGATGAATACCGGGATCAGGAAGGCCTGCGTAAGCACCACAAAAGAATCTTCAGGGTTTGCCTTTGCCGCAGCGTATATGGCCGGTACAGTCATTGCCACATCGCCAATAGCCGAAAGCCGTATGACTAATATCTTTGCCATTACTTCTTTCCGTAGAGTACAGGGTTCAGGGCCGGATCGTTGTACATCTTCATCTGCTTGTATACTTTCATGTATTTTCTGCCTTCTTTAATGTCATGCAGTAATTGGTCTAAGGCTGTGGAGAGGTCTTTTTGCTGTTCCGACAGGATGGCTGCTTTTTGCCGGCAGGCCGCTTTGTGCGCTGCTTCTGCTTCGGGGCGGATGGTTTCCTGGTGTATATGGTATAGTTTCAGGGCGAGGATAGACAGGCGGTCTACCGCCCAGGCCGGGCTTTCGGTGTTGATGGTAGCGCCGGCCCATGTTTCAACCTCTTTGTACTTTTCCAGAAAGTAACTGTCTATCAGCTCTACCAAATCCGTTCTGTCTTGATTGGACTTATCTATCCGGCGTTTGATGGCCAGGGCTTCCACCGGGTCGATGTCCGGGTTACGAATAATGTCTTCCAGATGCCATTGAACGGTGTCTATCCAGTTCTTCAGATAAAGGTAATATTCAATACTCTTTACTTCGTATGGATTCGTAACCGGCGTATCCACCTGGTCTTTTATGTGATAATCATGTATAGCTTTTTCAAAGATTTGATAGCTCAATGCGCTGAAACTCATAATTTATTTGTTTTATTGGCAAACTTACATGAAAATCTTGGGATTTTCAAGCCTGTATATTAAAAAAACAAGGCCACTGCCGTACCTTTGCTATTTTAATTAACGGGCTAACGATTCGATCAGGCTCAGGGCGTTCGTTAGATAGAACCCGGAGGATAGGTTGGCATTAATAGCCCGGATGTTTCGCTTCATCTCATTATATTCTTCCACGGAGACGGCAGGCAGCGTTGTGTTCAATTCGTCAATAGAGCCGATGCACAGGCCTATTTTGTGCTTCATTACAAAGGGAGCTAATGCAGCCTCTTTCCATATAATTACAGGGAGATTACAACGAATATACAACGATGCCTTATGAGGATTATTTATCTTCAGGTATTCGCCGTAATTGCCGGAACAGGCAGATGCCGACTCTCCGTCCCACACTAAGCCGTAATGTGCGGAAACGGTTTCGATCAGCCTGTCGGAAGGACAAAAGCCGTGGTATTTGAACTGTTTTTTGTTTTTTATCTTATCTTCTTCAAAGCCGCTTCCGTAAAGTTCAAATTGCCAGTTTGAGATAATATCATCCAACGCATACAGGTATCTGTTTTTCTTATAACTCAGCCCTCCGGCATAGATTACTTTAATAGGCCCCTCGCCATACGTATCCTGCCCTGTGTTTACGGAAGAAGATAAGTAGTCGAATATACTCAGGCTTACCATCGGTTTGCTGTATCCATGCCTTAACAACCAGTTTTTCATGCTTTCATTATGGACAATCAGGTAGTCGGTATGGCTGAGCCTGGCCATTTCTTCATCTACCGACAATCGTTTTCTTCGGAAGACGCCTAAATCGTGAACGACCGTTATCACTTTCCCCTTCTTAAAATGTGCGATACGGCAGGCAAACGAATAATATTTCTTGAAAGGATACTGGATGACGACAACGTCGTTGGCCGACAGGGTGAAGAACATCCTGAGTACTCCTATCAACGTCAGTATAAAACCTGCTATTTTATTAGAATAGACGGTTTGCGCCAATCCGGCGCTCTTATAGCCCAGTCCCGATAGTATTTTCTCAATATCGGTTTTCGCCTTATTACCTGCGCTGCTTATATCGGTATAGTTTTTTGATAAATAATAATTCGCCATTGTTGTATGATTAGTATGTCTGATCCAGTTCTTTCTTCGCAAGCGAGATGGCTGCCGCAATCGTATCATCCATATCGAAATAAGCATACTGCCCCAGCCTTCCACCGAAAATAATGTCCGGGCAGCCGGCCGCCAGTTCTTTATACTCGCCCAATAGTTTGGTGTTCTTTTCGTCATTCACCGGGTAGTACGGTTCCTCTGAAAGGGTGCGTTTTACCGGATATTCTTTGGTGATGATGGTGAAGGGTTGTTTTCCGAACTCAAAATGTTTGTGTTCGATAATCCGTGTATAGGGCGTTGTGCTATCATTATAATTAACTACCGCATTTCCCTGATAATTGTCTGTATCTTCCAGATAAATATGTTCAAATGTAAGGCTTCTGTATTCCAGTTTCCCCAGCCGGTAATCAAAATACTCGTCTATACATCCGGTGAAAAGGATTCTTTTGGCAAGGCTATAGAAGTAGTCGCGGGCCCGGAAATAATTTGTCCCGGTACGTACTTCTATGCCATCCAGTAGCTTATTTATTAATGCCGTATATCCATTCCGGGGTATCCCCTGATAGGGGTCGTCAAAATAGTTGTTGTCATACGTAAAACGAAAAGGTATCCTTTTTATAATAGAAGCCGGCAATTCGCAGGCCGGACGCCCCCACTGCTTTTCCGTATACTCTTTTATGAAGAGGTAATAAATATCGTCTCC
>JAISCM010000275.1 GCA_031265595.1 Tannerellaceae bacterium | reverse complement strand
TCTCTTTTCTCGCGAAATATCAAATCAATAGTATTCTTGTTAAGGAAGGGGAAAGCGCAGACCAATGCGAAGATTAAATTTATATCCACTATTTCATTCGTAAGGACATTCTCATTGTCATAGCTTTCCTTTATCTGAATAGGTTTGAATCTCACGATCCACTTTATTGTATAAGCTGCTTGTTTATGACCATTTGCCCATTTGGAACCACAATAATCTTTATATCTATGAATGTCGTCATAATAAGACTTTACTACGAACCGCAATAAACCTTTATTCAGATATACAGCCTCTTTTACTGTTTCGGCTTTTCGCTCAATGAACTTGATGAATTGCTGTTTAATAGAGTCTTCTCTTAGGCCTACTTTCAAAAAGATAAGTTTATCTGCCTTGCCTCTGATCCCGTCTTTTGCACGTGCAACTTCTTCTTCAAGACGTGCAATTTCTTGCTCAAGTTCAGAGACCGGATATAACTTTCCATTGATTAGCAAAGAGTCGGAAATAGCCTTATTCTCTTTTTTAGAAGAATCTGCCCGGTTGCTATTATCGCTCATTCCTGTTAGAAAGCATTTAAAACATATTCTGTGTTGTCAAGAAGTTGTTTTTGAGTAAGCCTTTCTCCGCCATTTTCATACTTCTCATTGAGAATTTGGTTGACAGAGGATTTATATAATGGAACAGTCACAACATTCGTTGTTCTTTTCCCTTTAAAAAGCACCCAGAAACATACAGCAACAGAGAGTAGCATTACGACTAAAATGATTATACTGATTGTGCTCATTTGTTTTTATTGTTTTTGTTTATTAATTTAAAATTCAATCAGGTATGTGCATATTTGATATATGCCCCGTTTTTTGTAATATTAAAAATTTAACCTTGAATCCAATGGCAGCTACTATACCTATAAGGGTAACAATTACTGACGTTTGTTTGTTTTCCGCAAAAGAAATAGCATTCTCACTTGGTATGAATGACAAAAAGCTGATATAAAGGAAGCAGGTTATGAAAAGCACTATTATTGTAATAAGTATATACATCGTTAAAATACTGCGGTAAGACTCTTCCTCTTCAAAAGGTTTCTCAAAAAAATGCGGTATCAGGCTGGCAAGCACAAATAAACTCAGAAAGATATAAGCTCCTCCATTAAAAATCAATGCAAACATATTATAAAAATCCTTATATGTACCTGTATCTACCAAAAGATTGATCAACAAGGCAAAGCACAAGGGTACAACCATTGGCGATAGTATATTCACCAATATCCAGATATATAATTCTTTTGATATAAAAACTTTCACAGTAACATGCTTAAAATAGGCTACAAAAATACAAAATATTTTCTAAAAATAGCATCTTCCTTTATCATTTTTACAAACTGGGGCTTCCCTGTCTCGCCTTTAGGGTAAGGCCGAACGCATGAAGTGGATTACATTTCGGCTGAATATGGCCTCTACATCCTGGTCGGTGTAGCCTCTATTCTTTAGCAGGGCGTCTACTTTTTGTATGTCGGCGATGGTCTTTAGGTCGTAGGGGCATTGTTCTGTGCCGAAGGCGCCGTCCAGGTCGCTGCCGATGGCGGCGTACCGGGTGTTTCCGGCTAATTGGCAGATATGGTCGATGTTGTTTGCCATGATCTCCAGGTTGCAGTTCATGTTTCTGGGGGTGGATACGCCGCGTACCCAGCCGGGTACCATCATCCAGGCGTCGAGGGCTATTCCTATCACGGCGTTTCGTTCTATCAGGGCTTTTATCATTTCGTCGCTGAACTGGCGGTTGTGGTTTACGAACGTGCGGCAGTTGTTATGGCTTGCCCATACGGGGCCTTTGTATACCTCTAAGGCGTGCCAGAAGGCGTCGTCGTTCAGGTGCGTTACGTCCAGTATCATCTGTAGCTCGTCCATCTTCTTTAGTAAGGCTTGTCCCGGTTCATTCAGCCGGCCGCTCGAATCGGTGCCATTCGCGTATCGTCCGGGGCCATAGTGTGCCGGGCCTACCGCTCTCAGTCCGTATTGATACGCCCGTTCCAGATGGCCTACTGTTACGAATGAGTCGGCCCCTTCGATGCTCAACAGATAGCCGATGGGCTGCTTTCCGCCGGGGGCTTCGTTATTCCACGAGGCCAGGTGGCTGTCCAGTTCTTCCTTTGTGCGGATCATGGTCATCTGGCCCTCTTCTTCCATGGCTTTATACCAGGCAAGCTGTCCCTGCGTCTGCGCCCAGGCTTGTTCGGGCGAATGCCAGCCGGGCAAGGGATTGTCCGGGGCCACGTATCGGCCTATCTGTGTAGCTACTACCAGGCCGATGTTTCCTTTCCTCAGTTCCTCGAACGAGATGGTGGCATGGCCCCTGTCCGGCTTATCGGTCAGGCCGGCTTCCCGCCTGTTTATTTCGGCTACAGGCTCGCGTAAATCCCGGTTCCATTCCAGCGCATTCATGCTAAGATCGAGATGTATATCTGCTATTAAATGAGTAGACATTTGTATATGGGTTTAATAAGTAATGAAGCGGTTTCGGGCGATTACCTGCCAGGTAGCCGCCACTTCGCCGTCTTGAACAATAAAAGCTTTTTCGTAAAGCGCTACCGTCGGGCAAATATGTACCGGGACGCCGTACAACACATCCCCCAGGCTGTAACGACGGCTGTCGGGTACTTCCAATACCAGATGCTCCTCGCTTTGCGCTACGGGAACTGCCCCGGGCGCATTCAGGAAATGAACGCGGGGCAACGGGCTTTCCGCCGCCACGGCTTTATATCCCAAATCGATACATAGATGCTGCCTGTCGATAACAGAGATCACCCGGCTGATCACTAAGGCTGCATACTGATAAGGCATATCAGGAAAGGCATGCGCGTATCCCCAATCCCAAAAGACAAACGTTCCGGGGCTACATTCCGTATGCTCCCTGTGTACATGTGCCGGAAAGGTAGGCGTACCTCCCATCACCATTCGTAACGGCCAGGGAAACAAGGGTTGTATCTTTTCGAACAGCTCGTTTGCCAGCCCGAAAGAAAGGGCGGCGGCTTTCTGCCTTTGGGCAAGGTCTTTGTCGTGAATATGCCCGTCGTATCCATGAATCCCGGCCAGGTGAAGATGCGTTAGCGATCGTATCTTCTCCGCCAGGCCGAAAGCGTTTGCCGGATGAACGCCGGTACGGTTCATGCCTACATTCAGGTCGATATATACGTTCAGCACAATCGCCTCGTTCTGGCATTGCCTGTTGATTGCTTCGGCGGTGGCCTCGTTGTCCGTCAGGCAAGAGAAGAGCGTTTTCCGGTATGCCTTTACGAGCGTTAGCAGGCGGGCGATCTTCGGGCCTGCCGGCTGATAGGCCAGCAATACATCCGGCGCATCGGCGATGGCCAGCATTTCCGCTTCGGCTATGGTAGCGCATTTGAAGCGGGTAATGCCTTCCCGGATCATCATCTCGCATACTTCGCCCATCTTAGTTGTTTTCACATGCGGGCGAAGTTTGTTTACGCTGCCGGCCATACGGATTGTCTGCCGGATATTCTCCCGCACCCTCTCAGGATATACAACAAGCGCCGGAGAGTCCGTCTGCTCTATATTCCGTATGCTATACCAGTCAGTCATTCAGTTCGAACAGCGCTTCTATTTCTACGGGGATATTATCGGGTAGCGAGCCGAAGCCTACGGCGCTTCGCGTGCCCACGCCATTGTCGCCTCCCCATACCTGGGCAAATAGTTCACTGCAACCATTTATTATATACGGATGGCGTTCAAAGTCGGATGTGCAATTCACCATGCCGAATACTTTGATCACCCGCTTCACCCGGTTCAGGCTGCCGAGATTCGTTTTGATGGTAGACAGCATGGTTAAACCCACCTGGCGGGCTGCCAACTTGCCTTCTTCCTGATCCATCTCTTTCCCGATGCGGCCAATAATTAGCGACCGGTCGTCTTGCACCGGCCCATGCCCGGACAGGTATAAATACCTGCCACTGATCAGGCAGGGTTTGTAAAGGCCTTTAGGCTCTGGTGCGGGAGGTAAGTTCAATCCTGTCTGTTCGAACTGTTCATCTGCATTGTACATACTCATAATTTACGTTGATTTAGTTTATTTATATAAAACGACTTGCTATCAATACGCCTACTAAGCCGGTGACGGAAACAATCGTTTCCATTACCGACCACGACCGGAAGGTGTCTTTCAGGCTCAGGTTAAAATATTCTTTGAATAGCCAGAATCCTGCATCGTTTACGTGCGAGAAGAAAAGGCTTCCCGCTCCCAGCGACAACACCATCAGGCTGGGATTTACGCCGGCCTGCTCTACCAAAGGCATAATAACGCCGGCAGCCGTAAGCGCAGCCACCGTGGCAGAGCCGATACTTACGCGGATAATAGCCGTAAGCAGCCAGCCCAGAATAAGCGGGTGAACCGGCAATTGGCTAAACACACCGGCCAACTGTGCGCTTACGCCGCTCTCTTCCATCACTTGCTTGAAGATACCCGAACCGGCTATGATCAGCAGGATCATAGCAATATCTTTTGTGGCGACAACATATATGTCCATAATTTGCTTCATGCTCCGCCCTTGTTTGAGCCCCAACGTATAGGTGGCAACGATCAGCGATATAAGCATCACAACGGAAGGGGCGCTGATCAAGGCCACTACCGAAGACGCCTGCTCGCCCATAGCCGTAAAAATATAAGGAATAGCGGCGCCGATTATCAATAAGAAGACGGGCAATATAGCGCTTATCAAGCTATTGGCTTTACCGGGTGTTCCGTATTGGCTGCTATCTTCTTTTTGTTCGAATAGGGTAACAGGCCCCGATTTGATATGTTTCAACGTCTTAGAGAAGATGGGCCCGGCCAGGATAATGGCGGGAATGGCCAAACACATACCTAAGAGGAGGGTAGTCCCCAGGTCGGCATTGAAAAGGGCTACCAAGGCAACGGGCGAAGGATGTGGCGGCAAAAAGCCGTGCGTAACCGATAGCGCGGCCAACATCGGCAGACCGATATATACAACCGGAAGCTTATATTGATTAGCAACAGAAAAAATCAACGGGACAAGCAACACAAAGCCTATATTATAAAACAAGGGAATACCAACAATAAACCCCGTTATCATCAATCCCCATTGAATATACCTGACGCCAAATAAATCGCCCATCATACCGGCGATTTCCTTAGCCGCACCACTCTCGGCCACTAATTTGCCCAGCATAGCGCCTAATACAATAATTAAGGTAAGGCTGCCCATAATGCTTCCTACGCCTTGATTAACAGCTTCCGGCAACCGCTCCAGCGGAATACCTAAAGCAATACCCGCACCAATGGAGACCAATAGAAAAGCGATAAACGCATCTACTTTAAAATAAGAGATAAGTACTATCAGAATAACGATACTAACGATAACGATAACAAACGACATTGTCTTTTCAGGGTATTAAATAAGTTACTATCATAATGATGAACATAAGCTGGTCATCCAATATGCAAAGTAAGCATTTTTTTTATTATTCCCGAAACCATATAAAAAAAGCCTTCAAATTCATATTGAATTGAAGGCTTCCTCGGATCGTTGCGGAGACAAGACTCGAACTTGTGACCTTTGGGTTATGAGCCCAACGAGCTACCACTGCTCCACTCCGCGATATAGTCAATCTCTCTCGATTGCGGATGCAAAGGTAGTAATTACTTTTATATATACAACACTTTTGCCCTGTTTTTTTATATTTTCTTCGCTGGGCTGATTGTCCGTATCTTATAAGGAGAAACCCCAACACCAAATAAAATGATACTGGGGTACACCCTAAGTAGGTTCAATACAGGGTTTTTGTCAAACAAACAAGCGCTATGAAATAGTGATGGAACCTAATTTTTTACTTATATCATGGATAGCAAAATTCAATGTGTTAATTTCTTCCGGTGTGAATTTTGCAGGTTTACCATTAACTACATTTCCATTTATCTTCTGATAAAGCCATTGTCTTGTTTTGTTGAAATAGTTTTTTGCAATATATGACAATGATACAACTTCCGTCACTTCCATCAATTGTACCCGGACTTCAATATCCTTGATAAATTCATCAGTCCGGTTGATTGATTCGTTTGCCAAATCTTTAACATAACTATCAATTTCGGCTAATTCATCTTTTGATGTGAATTTTTTACGAAGATAAAGAAGTTGCGTCTTAAAATCTTCTGTTTTTGAACTATCGTTGTAGTATGCTTTTAATTTTTCAAGTTCGCTTTTTAGTTCCATATTGATGCTTTTTTTTGTGGCTCCTCCTTTTCAGAGAGCCTTGTTAGTCACTTCTTTTTTTCAATCTCTTTTTCAATATTTTCTAAGTTTCTTAATCTATCCAGTAGAATATCCACTTCTTTGTCAACGTAAATCCCATTTTCCATAGAGAATCTTAATTTTTCAAGTTCGCTTTTAATCTGCATTTTCATCATTTGAATGTTTTTAAGCAATTCTTTGCGTTCATCGTTATTCATATAGTTTTGTTTATTTGACATTACAAATGTAATAACCATTTGGTAAATCCGCAAGCGCTTTGATAATTATTTTCACTGAAAATGAAAGATTTAACATTTAAAAAGAAAAAGGAAGCCTCATCCTCCTATTCAACTCCGTAGCTGGGTTGAACTACTGCGCAGTTCAGATGCAGAGGGATCTTCCACACCCCGGGCTGCGCACGGAGTTATCCATCTCAGATACCTACGGCATCAATCCTTGACTCAACGATACTTGGATTAAAGTATCACGCTGTGCTTATATTATATGTATTACCATCGTTTTTTAATAGGTACGTTTCACCTTCCATCAATCGCTTCAAACCCTTTACAGAAGCGGGAAGCAGGGTGAAAGGACGTCCTTTCACCCTTGAAATTTCCTTCCACCGGCTCGTAGCGAGGTGGGAGGAGGTTGTGATAGCCAGTATTGCGGAGGTTGTCCCGGCAACTAACCGATGCAGTAGTCTGTCAGTCTCATCATTTTAGCTGTTTATATTCGATGATTTATATCTTTGCTCACCACATTTTGAAAGTTTCACAGTTGTGAAAGGGAAGTTTCACAGCTGTGAAAGGAAGGTTTCACACTTGTGAAAGGAGGGTTTCACAGCTGTGAAAGGCTCAAATGGATACCACAACTACACGAAATTGGTATATACAAAACCATAAAATTATACATAGACGGCATCTGACGTCTTCTGGCAATTGCCGCCCTTCTCTCCGGTGGAAGGAGATTTTATGGGTGAAAGGACGTCCTTCCACCCTGCTTCCCGCTTCTGTAAAGGGTTTGAAGCGCCTGGTGGAACGTGGTATAAAAAA
>JAISCM010000264.1 GCA_031265595.1 Tannerellaceae bacterium | reverse complement strand
AGCTTTGGCGGTTGAATCGTGGTATATCTGTAGCAAGGCGGTTTCTATTTCTTTGAAATCGTGTGGGCGTTCTGCTTCGTCTTGTTTGAAGCAATGACGTAGCAGGGCTTTCATGGTTTCGGGTAGTGGGGTTCTTTCCATGTCAAAGTAGTCTTCGCAGGCCAGGCCGGCTACTACTCCGTTGTTCCAGGGACGTTCGCCTACGAACATTTCCAGTACTGATACGGCCCAGCTCCAGATGTCGGTGCGCCGGGTTAGTTCTCCTTTCTCTGTCTGCTGCTCTGGGGAGCAGTAGGCTGGGGTATAACCGCCTGACTTGGATATGATCGTACCTGTTCCGGATGGGGTGTTTCCGGCTTCTGCTCCAAGCATTGTCTTTGCATTGGCAAGGCCGAAGTCGGCTACTTTGGCTTCTCCTGTTTTTGTCAATAACAGGTTATCTGGTTTGACGTCTTGGTGGATCAACTGTTGTTCATGGGCATAATGTAGCCCGCGGGCGAATTGGATGGAGATGTCCAGGATACGTTCTAAGACTGTTTCCTCACTTCCTTCATATAATGCGCCGCTGTTGATGTATCCTTTCAGGCTTCCGCCGTCCATCCATTCGGAAAAGATGGAGGGTATCCCGCCTATTTCGCGCACATAGTAGCAGGATACGATATGCGGGTGAAGGCCCAGGTTTATCCAGGCGTCACATTCGTGGATGAAGGCTTGCTTCTGGGCTTCGTTCTGAAACAACTCCCTCTTGGGCTGCTTCATGGCCAGATCGGTATTCCATCCCGTGTGGCGGATACGGAACACTCGCCCCATGCCGCCGACAATCGGGTCTGATTCTACCTTATACAAGTCGAGGAGGGTATTGCCTTTCTCGATGGGGGTGTCCGCAGCGGGTACGGCATTGTCTCCTACTGTAGCGCCATAAGTAGCCTGGGTGAGGGCCTGATGGTGAGTGGTTGCATCGTCGTTTTTCATCTTGTTTTCTTGTTTCTTATCTATCCATTTTGAATATTCTATACATATTCACAACCGTCCAGAGTGTTGAGATGATGGCGAGTATGGCGAATATCCACCAGAAGACCGAGTAGGCGGTGGTGTGGAGGGGGGCTTGCAGCAGGCGGTCGTCAAAGAGGGAGATGATACTGTTGCCGATAAGGTTGGAGCCGTGCCAGAATCCCCTTAGCCAGCCTGCTTCAATGGCGGGGTTGATATGGCATAAAAAGTACGAAACAGACAGGCCGATGGCTGTGCCGAAAAGGCTGGATGCTACAATACATCCTTTGGGTAGTTCATTTGCTTCCATAAATATAGTGTTTAACTGGTGAATAAATAATCGTTATGTAATTTTCAGGTAGACTACAGAGATGTTATCATTTCCTCCGCTGGCATTGGCCTGTTCGATCAGCCGGCTGCATATCCGCTCCGGGTTTCTGGACGAGCGCATGAGTTGCGGCAGTATTTCATCTCCTGTCATTCCATAGAGGCCGTCGCTGCATAACAGGATCCGGTCGCCCGGCTCTACGTTGCAGATAAACGCCTCGGGTGTTGCGGGGGCAGGCATACCGGCAAAACGCGTAAGGCTGCAACTGGATGGATGGCTGCGGGCTTCTTCTTTTGATAGCTCGCCCTGCTGTACTAATATGGCGGCTACGTTATGGTCGTGCGTGATTTGCCTGATATTTTTCTTATACCGAGGCAGAACATACCCGCGGCTGTCGCCCAGGTTTACAAATACAGCGTGGCTTCCTATCAGCCACACGCCCGACAGGGTGGCGCCGAAGGTAACTCTGCGCCCCTTGTTGGAGGTGTTGTAGATGGTGTCGCTTATCGTCTGCACCTGCTTTTCCAAAAGCGCGGCAATATGCTCCGGCTGCGGGTTTTCCTTACATTGAGGAACAAGGTTCTGCAACATGCCCGGTAGTATCTGTTTGATTATCCCGGAGGTTTTACCGCCGTCGGACAAGCCGCCCATGCCATCGGACACCGCATAAAAGCCTGCTTCGTGGCATAAGATCACTTCATCCTGGTTGGATGTACGCTTCTGCCCTATGTTTACGGATGCAGCGGCAAGAAAGCCATAGTTGAAAAGTTCAGTATGGATCATAAAGCCTTTTCTATAGCTGTTTTAAATTCCTTCGCAGTTTGGAAGCCGATACTTGGCTTTTCGATAAGCGCCGTATCAATTACTTTCGCCAGTCTTTTCGATATATCGACTTTATGCTCTCTTATTGAGATGGCAGGATCATTGAGCGCCACCTGGTAAGGGTCTTTTCCCCTAAAATCCTTGGGATAAGCTCCGGTGAGCATATTATAGTAGCTGGCTGCCGCTGCCCAAACATCTACATCGGGCTTGGCGTAGCGATAGTTGATGATTTGCTGGCGGGGCATGAAAGGCAGCGTCCCAGCTACCTGGCCACTACGGGTATTTCCTGAAAGCCCGGCGGTTTCAAACGCTTTGGCCAACCCGAAATCAGCTACTTTAGCAATGGGGCGGGATGAATTGTCGGACAGGAAAATATTGCCCGGTTTAAAATCCCGGTGAACGAGTCCGATTGTCGTCTCTGTCGTACCATTTTCTAACGTAGAGGATACCTTCGCTTTATGGGTATACTGAAGGCCGTCTAATACCTGTAATGTAATATGGGTAGCCAGGTCGCGGTGTAATCTGCCGCCATGTTTCGTCATCAGGCTATCTACGCTTCCGCCCGGGCAAAACTCCATCAGGATAAAATAGGTATCGCCGGATTGTCCGCACTTAAACTGGCGCACCACATTATCATGCGTCAACTGTCCGCCCACATGCGCTTCGCGTAAAAACATTTGCCTGCTTTGTTTATCGGCAGCCGCTTCGGGAAGCATTAATTTAAGCGCCATTCGTTTTCCGGTTTGTTTCTCTTCTACCAGCCATACGGCGCCCATTCCTCCGCGTCCAAGTTCTTTTATCTTACGGTATCCTGCTATTCCTTTTACATCATCATTGCCTTTTGCGGCCTCTTGCAGCATAAATTCCAGTATTTTCACCGGGTCTTTAAGGCATGCCGAACAGATGTTGAGCGCTCCGGTTAAGGGAGCTCCGCACACTTCGCACCGGCGGCTGTTCCGTTTTGCTTTTTCCGCAGCTTCACGGATCTCTTCTTGTTTACGGATTTCCGCTTCTTTGGCCTTGCGTATGGCTTCGAGCCTTTGTTCTTCGGCTAACTCGTGTGCATGTTTTTCGGCTTCTATCCGTTCTTTTTCCGCTTTTATCCTGGCCCGTTCGTCGGCGGATGCTTTTTCTTTCGCGGCTAATTCTTTCGCGCGCCGTTCGGCTTCTATCCGTTCCTGCTCCATTTTCCGGGCCATCCGTTCCTCTTCTTCTTTTTTTGCCTTTTGTTCCTGTGCCTTGGCATAGCAGGCGGGGCAGATGGGCTGGTTGTCTTTATTTACATGCTCCGGCTGCCCTATCTCGCACAAACATTCTGCACAGTACTGGGGGATAGCTATATCCAGCGTTATCTCGTAGTCTTTCCCCACTCTCAGGCGGTCGCCTGTCTTCATGGGGTATGCGTTATATTGCTGCTTACGGGCTTCTTCGATAGACATATCCGTATCGCGCTGGCCTATTTTTTCTCCATTGAGGTAGGTTCCGTTAAGGCTACCGAAGTCTCTTACTACTACGGAGGGAGGGGCAATGTCTAACAGGCAGTGATACCGTGATATGGTATCATCAGAAAGCGTAATATGGCAATCGCTCTGCCTTCCCAGTATAAGGGTTTCTTTTTGATCGTAAGAGAGTTCTTCTACCGAACGTTCGCCCTTACTGATTTTTAAGGTGACTTTTGTTGGCATAACATTGATTTTTTATTAGTAGATATTGTTTCTATTTTTATTCTTGAACAGTCAGAGGTATCAGGTAGGCCGAATAATTATCTCTTGAGCTTTCGGAACAGATTTGTTTTATCTGTTTCATTTTCTCATCAGATGATATATCGCTGCATAGTATGTCTTCCAGCGTATCGTCGCTGATACTTTCTGTAATACCATCCGTACACAGGAAGAGGCAGTCGCCCTCTTCTACGTCGTGGATGATAAGCGTTTCCGGCTGGATAGACTTAAAGCTATCGGGCTGTATCACCTGGGTAATAATATTATTCATGGGATGAACGCGCGCTTCTTCCAGCGTAAGGAGGCCTGCATCTACCAGCGTCTGAACATACGAATGATCTTTCGATTGGTAGATTATCCCGGCGGCTGGCCTTATCTGATAAATACGGCTGTCGCCTACATGGGCTACCAATATGGTACCGGCGCCGATGCTGGCCAATGTCATCGTTGTGCCCATTCCCTTATCTTTACCTTCTTTTTTAACCAGCAGGTTCATGGCGGATATGGCCGATGCGATGGCATTCATTACTTTTTTGGCCGAATCCGGTTCGTCGCCGTGGCTGGCCCAATAGGCCGAAATAGCTTCCGTGGCGGTTTTACTGGCTACTTCGCCGTCTTCGTGCCCTCCCATACCGTCGCAAACCAGGAATAGCCGGTTGGCCGCCGTTGCCGTTGCCGGAGCGGGGTAAATGTAATCTTCGTTATTGCCGCGCAATCCTATCTCGTGGCAAAACAGCGGTTCTTGTAAGTTGATGTTCATACTTCAGTACTCTTTTTATGTTAAAGAATCTATGTCTATATCTTCTAATTTGATCAGTCCCTGGCGGAGTGCATCTATGATCAATACCAGCATGTTTCTCGTGCCGGTTTCCTGAATAAGTTTTTTCCGGCGTGATTTAACGGCCTCAACTCCTACGTATGATAGCTTTTTGGCTATTTCTTCGGTGGTGAATCCTGCTGCAACCAACCGGATCAGTAGTATATCGTCGGGCTTGAGCCTGATGACGTCGTCTGTCTTTTTAGCAAACATCATCGAGTTTTTCTCTCCCAGTTTTTGTATGAGGCTCATACGATATATCCTGATGGCGTCCGTGTCTATGCTGAAATTGTCTGCAATTTTGTGGAGCTCGTCTACAATTTCCCAGTTAGAGTAACCCTCTATAAACAGGTTTTCGGTAAGTATCTTAATATACCCATTCATTGTTTTTTGGTCTAACGCTTCTTTATTATCGGCAAGCAGTTGGATGATAAGCATCTTACGCCATTTGTTGATAGCTCCGGTAAGCAGCGACAGTCTTTCTATCTGCTCTTGCTGGTTAGTGCAATCTTCTTGTATCGATTTCAGTATCTTCGTTAGCCATTCGGGCGGCGCTACCGGGGCGCCATTTTTCTGTATACTGATTCGCCCCCCTATACATTTTTGTCCATGCCACACGGCATTTAATCCGGCCATTAATTCCTCCGGCAACGCATTTTTCCGGATAAAGCCCAACGCTCCATTATCCAATGCACGCCTGGTGATGGAGTATTCGTCATTATCCGTCAGCATCAATATCTTTATGTCGGGATATTTCTCTCTGATTTCGGTACAGAAGTCTATCCCGTTACCATCCCGCATGGCAAGCCCAAGTAAAAGGATATTGGGGATATTATGCGCCGACTTTTCCTTCGCTAATTTCGCTAACCTTTTTAACTTTTCCAATGGTTCTAATGGTTCTAACTTCTTTAATGTTTCTAACTTTTCTCTGCAATCCCCCAGCTTATGGTAAATGCCGGTGACTATAAAGTCTTTTGATTCGTTGATTGTAGAACGGAGTCTCTCTGTTAATCGTTCGTCTTTACCTGTTGTAATAAATACTTCTATCATAATTATATTAATTTAGGTGCTAATTCTTTCTATATTGCTGACATGTAGGCTATTTCCGTCATAAAGGTATTGAATGTTTTTATAATACCAATACCCCTTAGTAGTATTTTTTCACTGTAACTCATATTCCTATCAAAAACCAGGACAAGCGCATCAAAATAAGTAAAGATTGTTCTGGAACCGCTTAGAAATAATACTGCTTATTATTTACTGACAGCGTATCCCTTGAAAGGGAAAGACTCAAAGCGTGACAAAATCATGAATAAATATAATAAACGTAAACTTCCCCATATACTATTAGGGCAACCGCACCAAAATCATCTACAGTTAAAAAGTATTATCTTTGCCGGTATGAAACCATCCCGCGCGCAGTATATACTACTTTTTTGCCTCTCCTTTCAGCTTTCAGTTTTGCCGCAAATACTTGGTTTACAAAACGAAATACTGAAAGAGGACGTTTCAGCTCCCTTTCAGCCGGAAACCGGAGGGGAGATATTT
>JAISCM010000251.1 GCA_031265595.1 Tannerellaceae bacterium | reverse complement strand
ACGGCGTTTGTGGGTCATGGTTTGGATAGTATACATCCGCCTATAAATGACTATCTGGCAGAGAGGATTATTGCATCAGGGGGAGCCCTTGTTTCGGAATATCCGATCGGAACGCCGGTAAGTTTTCAAAATCTGATTGATAGAAACCGTTTGCAGGCAGGGCTTTCCGACGCCGTCATCCTCATTCAGTCGGACGACAAGAAAGGAGGGAGCATGCACGCAGTGAATGTGGCCAACGAAAACCATAAGCCAACCTTTGCTGTACAGTTCGACAATGAGCGGGCGAATCTCGACAAGATGACGCAGGGGAATATACGTTTGATTCGCGAAAAACGAGCCGCAGCGCTCACGCCAGACAAGGTAGAAGACGTAATCAGGGCGATAGAGGAGAATGAATTATAAATCATCTGAAATGCGCATAATCGATTACACAGAGATAGCTGTACCGGGGATGTGTGGTAGAGAAAAGGCCGCAGGAGTTCAGTTCCGGATTCATAATGTTTTCACGGTGTCCTCGCGAGGGTACGCCATCGTCTATCATTAATTGAAGAACGATTCTTAGGGGTGTGTTATATCCGTAGCTGACGTTTTCTGCCAGGTAAAAGAATTCCTTTCCGCATGCAGACTGTATCCGGTCTTTCATCGACATGCCTTTAGGGCCGTTGTGGCCGGTTTCTCCTGTTTCCGATTGATCTTTTCCTAACATGCGTGCTGCTTTTGCCAAACAATCCGAAGGATATAATAGTCCGGCTGGCGAGGCTTTTTCCAGATACCGGATACATTCATCTATGGCAGCAACTCCTTCGTGTGTACGAATGGCGATCTCTCCCGGTCTCCTGATCAAATCATCTTCGTAGAAACTTCGTTCTTCCCGTAAGTAAGAGATGTAAGCTTTCGGGTTGGTGCGGACTTTATTCATTTCAAGGATCGTCTCTTTCTCCAGAGAGGTCAGATAACTCGCGTTTTTAGCCGTATTTAATGAATCGGGCCAAACGAAAGAGGTGTTTTTCTGCGCATAACAAAAAAGAGAGGTCAGACACAAAGCAAGGGTAAGATAAGCTGTTTTCATAACTAAATAGATAATTTCTTTTGCACGGCAAGTTACATAAAAATAATTTACCGGCAAATCCTGTCTGAAGGTATAAATAAAAATGTTATCTTGCGAGGGTTTCTAATAATCTATACACTGTAACCGGATGAAAAAGGCGGCTAATAGCTTTGCTCACTATCTTTGGCTATACATATATAGTAGTGTGTTACTTCTTTTTTCTTTAGAGATGAAGGGGCAAGATGATAGTTTATTTTATATAGTGGCCGGAAAGCTTGCTGATTATCACATCGCGTTTCCCGTTGAGAAGATTCATATCCACCAAGACCGCACGGTTTATACATCCGGAGAAACGCTTTGGTTCAAGGCTTACCAGTCCTTTTCTAAAGGAATTGAACATGGGAGCAGCGTACTTTATGTAGACTTGATGGATGGAAAAAACCGCCTGGTAGCCAGCAGTAAATGGCCGCTTGAAGATGGGACTGCCTCGGGACATATTGCATTATCCGACACGTTAGCCACGGGCCGTTATCTGCTACGGGCCTATACGCAGTGGATGCAGAACTTTGATGCAGACGGATTCTTTACCCAGGAGATACTACTACTCTCCTCTCACCAGGCAGATACCGGGCAGGTAGCTCCTCCGCTGGCACGACTGCCTGTGCAACTTCACTTGTTTCCCGAAGGAGGGAATTTAGTTGAGGGACTGTTTTCCAAGGTTGCTTTTAAAGTTATTGACAACCGTGGGAAAGGGGTAGCCGTTACCGGAGTTATACTCGATGAGGAAGAGAATGAAGTCCAGCATTTTCAGACCGTCCATAACGGGATGGGGTATTTCCTGTTTAAGCCACAGCCCGGCAAACGGTATACAGCCCGTTTAACGGATCATTCGCTGAAAGTGGCGCTTCCCGAAGCCTATCCCAAAGGCATTGTTATAGATGTAAGATATAGAGAAGACAAAATGCGTATTACATTGAGGCATAACGTAGAGGTTTCCGCCCATTCATCCCCTTTATACCTTACTATTCACCAGCATGGGCAAACGTTTATTAATACATCTATAGATCTGAACAATCCGGTAAGTATAGTAGATATCTCGAACGAGAAACTGCCGGAAGGCATCTTCACCCTGACCGTTTACGACGCACAGCTAACTACCTATTGCGAACGCTTAGCCTTTGTAAATTATCCGAAACAGACAGCTCTTCGTCTCACAACGGATGAAACATCGTACGGAAGGCGCAAGAAAGTAAGCTTACAACTGGAGACAAACATGGGAGAAAGCGCCCCACAAACAGGCAGCTACTCACTGGCCATCGTTCAATCAGACAGGAATGGGCGGGAGGGCTGGAAGGATTTCTATACAAACTACTTCCTTCAAAGCGAATTAAAGGGAAGGATTGAGGAGCCAGCTTCTTATTTGGCAAAGAAGGATCTCTCCAGCCTGAAAAAGCTGGATCTACTACTGATCACCCATGGCTGGCGCAGGTATGTATGGAATGATATGATGCAGTCTGCCTATCCCAACCTACACTATCCGGTAGAGCCCGGTTTAAGCTTTTCCGGCAGCGTGAAGATGGGAAGGCGACAAAAAGGGGAAGATGTAGTGGTAACAGCGATTTTCCAACAAGACTCTATCCGCGAGATCTTATCCGGTCATCCGATGGATAATGGGCTATTTTCTTTCACCGGCTATCATTTTTATGATAGGGCAGAAGTGATCGTATCAGCCACCGATACCAAATTGCGTGTATTGGATGTAGCCCTAAACGAGCCGGTTGTGCCTCACGCCAATTATTCCTATCAAAATGAACACGCCCACTCATCCACCGATTCTCTTACCATTGCCATTTTCGGAAACATGCCCGAAGCAGCAGAAGGGATAGATAAAAAGACGTATCAGCTACCCGACATACAAATAACAGCGCGAGCTATCCGGCAAAATCCACATCAACGCCATAACAGCACATTCAATATGAGTACGTATGACGTAAAAACAGATTTCTCATACACAGCCTCACAGAGCTTCGGCGATCCCAATACCGGAGCCTTAGCCATTTTAGCACATATCCCTGCTGTACGCACGCTTCACTCTATGGGGAAAGGTTATTTACAATCAGCCGAAGCTGTAGAGCCTTATTATATATTGGATGGCGTACGAGTACCCAAACAAACAATCGCCTCAACAAATGCCAACATGATCTCACGGGTAGAAGTATTAACCCCTGCCGCCGCCATGCTATACGGAAGCGGCTCTCATGCCGGAGCCGTCGCGTTCTACACCAAAAGCTGGAAAGAGCTAAACAGCTCTATCCCCACACGAACCGTTATCCAACCACTTTCCGGCTATAACCAGCCAAAGGAATTTTACTCACCCGATTACTCCGCCGCCTCAGACTATATAGATCCCGACTACCGAAAGACCTTACTTTGGATCCCCGATGTAAGATTCGACACCAACGGAAAAGCAAACATCCATTTCTATACCTCTGACGATACCGGAGCCTATACAATCCTCTGCGAAGGCCGTTCGGCAAACGAACGGATCGGAACCGCACAAAGCGCATTTTATGTCTTTTGATTTTAAACAATACATTCCATATACCATGTCACGAATCACAAAGCTTTTCATCTTTTCATTGTTGATCGCCGGAGCTTGCCATAACGGAGAAAACGCAGGCCGGGAAGAAGCGCTTGTCTCTTTTGATGTAAATAAGAACTATCCGGGAAAGACTATTTACATCCAGGACATTGCCAGTATAGAGTATCTATTGCTGGAATCTTCAGACGACTATTTATTCACCAGCTTTGATTATATAAGCGATAAGTACATCATTGCCCGCAGCAGTGACGACGACAGTTTTCTTTTTTATGACAAAGCCGGCAAACCCGTATCCCGGGTAGCAAAGAACGGACAAGGGCCGGGAGAATACCAGATAGCGCTCTTTTCCGTCTATTCCGATGAACAGGACGAATTGTTCGTTCCCACCTATTTTGATGGAATAAAAGTATATTCACGCGAAGGAATGTTCAAAAGGGAAATTCCCGTCAAAGAAGGCGTTGTTATTGCTGCTATGTGTGATTACGACGACGACTATTTAGTGTGCTATGACGACAACGGATCCAATGCCGACTCATTTTTCCTCCTTTCCAAAAAGGACGGACATGTAATTGGTATCCCCATACATTTCACCAAAAAGATCAGTATGATGCTATTCGATATGCGAAGTGGCGGAGCTATGCTAACAGGTATGTTAGACAGATGCTTCGTCATTAAGAACGGAGCCGGTTATTTATTGAATGAATATTCTTCCGATACGATCTTCCGTTTTACGCCGGAGCGTGAGCTTATTCCTCTACTCGTCCGCACTCCGCCGGTTCAGGACATGGAAACCCCCATCCTTGTTTACGCCTTTCTGGAAACCGCCCACTATTCGTTCATGGTCACTCAAAAGAAAGAATTTGATTATGAAACACAAAAAGGCCTTGATAAGAAAAACTACCTGATAGATAAAAAGACAGGAGAAATATTCCGGGCCAATGTATTGAACCGTGATTACAAACAACAGCCCCTGGAACTTTCGCCCCTACATCTCACCACCTCCTCCCACGAAGACACAGGCGTTATCTCCTTAGACATGACCGAATTACAGAAAGCACATCAGGAAGGAAGGCTAAGCGGCCGTTTGAAAGAGATCATGGACAAAAGATCTGAATACGACGAAGACCCATTCGTATTGATGATTATGAAATTCAACTGAATCTCCAACAAAAACTTTATTTTTTTTGTTTTTTCTGCAACCTTTTCCATAAAATACTTACATTCATTACAATAAGGGTTGCAGAAGGGGTTGCAAAGGGTTGTAGAACACATAGCCATACGTAGGATCACCTGCAAAAGTTCATAAAATCATCT
>JAISCM010000238.1 GCA_031265595.1 Tannerellaceae bacterium | reverse complement strand
CCTGCTCAACAAATTAATCCTGGTCACCCCCAATACCTCGGAAGAATACCTGCGCTCCCTCTTACCCGACAGAACGGGATGGAAAGAATAAGAGGGAGAGGAACGCGGAGACGCTTACTCCCCTCCGGTTTCCGGCTGAAAGGGAGCTGAAACGTCCTCTTTCAGTATGTCGTTTTGTAAACCAGGTAGTTGCGGCAAAACTGAAAGCTGAAAGGAGAGGCAAAAAAGTAGTATATACCGACGCGCGGGATGGTGTCATGCCGGCAAAGATAATGCTTTTTAACTATAGATGATTTTGGTGCGATTGCCCTGTTGTTGAATTAGTATGGCATGAAATTGTTTCTCGACGGCCGTCGAGTATATAACCGACAGCCGTCGTGTATATACTTGACAGCCGTCGTGCAAATAGATGACAGCCGTCGAGAAACAAAAAGGTACAGTCCTTTTTATTATAACATCCCGCTTCTGGAGCGGGTTTCAGGCAGATGGTGGAAGCAGTATACGTAAACCATCTGAGTGAGGCAATAAACACAGGGTTTTGCAGGTGAGCCATTTCTATATCAGCAAATAAAATAGTAACTTTGTGGTGAATTAAGAATCCTACTTTTACACAAAATCCCAAATGGTAATCTGTGATTAATATGAATTTTAAGAAACTAAAAAAACTATCATTGGCGGCAGGCATACTGCTGCCAATGCCTGCCTTGGCGCAGCAGCATACGAATTTCATCATCATCTTTATGGATGATATGGGGTATGGCGATCTGGGTTGTACAGGAGCCATTGGGTACGAAACGCCCAATATAGATAAGATGGCTACCGGAGGAATGCGTTTCACCCGTTTCTATTCGGCGCAGGCTGTAAGTGGC
Source organism: Tannerellaceae bacterium (assembly GCA_031265595.1). The sequence goes on along the minus strand of JAISCM010000238.1, from coordinate 1,758 downwards.
GCGTCCAGAGCCGGACTGTTGACGGGCTGTTATCCCAACCGGATCAGTATGCACGGAGCGCCTTCGCATCTGTCGGAAACGGGTATTCACGATGAAGAAGAAACTATCGCCGAAGTATTAAAAAAGAAAGGATACGCCACGGCTGCTTATGGGAAGTGGCATTTGGGGCATCACAAACAATTCCTGCCCACGCATCATGGCTTCGATGAATACTATGGTATACCTTATTCTAATGATATGTGGCCGAATCACCCGACTGCGAAATTCCCCAGCCTGCCATTAATAGAGGGCGATGAAACCATCGGATCAGACCCCGACCAGGCGAAGTTTACCACAGACTTTACTAACAGAGCCTTGCATTTTATCGATCAGCATAAAGAGAATCCTTTCTTTATCTACCTGGCCCACCCTATGCCGCACGTCCCTCTTTTCGTCTCCGATGCGTTCAAAGGGAAAAGTAAACAGGGGCTATATGGCGATGTGATCATGGAAATAGATTGGAGCGTAGGGCAGATACTGGCTAAGCTCGAAAAGGAAGGGCTGGCTACAAACACCTTAGTAGTAGTGACGTCTGATAACGGGCCTTGGCTGAATTATGGCAACCATGCCGGGACAACCGGCGGCCTCCGTGAAGGGAAAGGTACCAGTTTTGAAGGTGGGCAGCGGGTTCCCTGTATTATGCAATGGAAAGGGGTAATACCCGAAGGCGTCATCTGTAGCAAGCTATCGTCGGCCATCGACTTATTACCTACCTTCGCCCATATAGCAGGCGCTCCATTGCCCCGGCTGAAAATAGACGGCGTAAACATCCTTTCGTTACTCAAAAACGAAAAAGACGCAAAGCCGAGGGAAAGTTTCTGTTATTATTACAGACGAAACAGCCTTGAGGCTGTTACCGACGGCGACTTCAAACTCATCTTTCCCCACCCTCACCGGACATACGAAGGCTTTCTGCCCGGTTCAGACGGGATGCCCGGCATCGTAAACGAATCGCATCTGCTGGAAGAAGCCTTATTGATAGACCTGCGCCGAGACCCGGGAGAGCGTTACAATGTAATAGACCTGTATCCCGAAGTATTGGCGAAATTAGAAAAAACAGCCAATGAAATAAGGGACGACCTGGGAGATGATTTAAAAGGGATAAAAGGAAAAAACACCCGCCCAGGCGGCATGGTAAAAAAATGAAACAGATACATATTTACTCAACGTTGTCTTTGCCGCTATTATACGATTTTTATCCTATATTTATGCCCTAATTGTATTGGAACTTATTTGAAGACGAAATAGAACTTATGAATGAGATAAACATTTGTAAAGCAAACGATAATTATCCATACGATCTACTTCTTTTAGCAGACGAAACAAAAGAAGCGATTGACAAATATCTTTTCTGTTCGGATGTTTATGTTGCAAAATTGTTCGGTAGTGGTGATCCTATCGGTGTATTTTGCTTGTATCATATAAATGCCGACACGATAGAAATAAAGAACATTGCCGTTTCCGAACAATATCAGGGAACAGGAATAAGGAGCTGTTTGTTAGCGAAATCATGTAAGGTTGCCAGAGAGCAGGGATACAAAGAGATTATTGTTGGAACCGGTGATGCAGGAATAAAACAAATCCACTTTTATGAAAAGAGTGGATTTGTAAAATATGGGATTAAGAAGGATTTCTTTCTCAGCAATTACGACAAACCCATTTATGAAAACGGTATAATGCTGAAAGATATGGTGATGCTAAAAAGATACTTGAAAGAAA
>JAISCM010000177.1 GCA_031265595.1 Tannerellaceae bacterium | reverse complement strand
TGCGAAGCCCGGGACTTCTTCCCTGGCCTGTTGTACTAACGTTTTTTTTGATTCTGCATAATACTTTAATTTTAAATTGGTTTAAATTGCAAATGTAGACAAAAAAACTATCCCGCCTTGGCGGGATTTAGTACAACCCCGGGCGTAACCCGGGGTAGAGACGGCCTCTTCCTATCCTCAACTCCGTAGCGAGTTGAACTGCTTGCGCAGTTCAGATAGCGGGTAGCTGTTCATACCCCGGGCTGCGCCCGGGGTTATCCATATTTTACGCCTACGGCGTAGCCGCAATGCACAAAACTATCCCGCGCGCAGTATAATAGCTGATACTGAACTATGATGAGGAAACTACGGAAATGACTATGGTGTTTGAACACACACTTCCAAGTTATCACGAAGGCTTTTCCAAACCATCGCGAAGACGAAAAGGTTCATTGAGAAGAAAGAAAAGAAGCATTATGATGGTTTACTCGCTTCCGACTGAAAGCAGGCTGAAACATTTGCTTTCAGTATTTCATTCTGCAAACCAACTATTTACAAGCAAACTGAAAGCTGAAAGAGGAGGTGAAAAAGTAAGTTGTCAGGGATGATTTCCTCACTTCTCTTCGTCCGGGGATATGGCATCGAAGGCGCTTTTCAGCAGGAGTAGTTCGTCTTTGATTTTCTTTAGTTTGGATACAATTTCGGCTTCACGGATGGTCTTTTCCTTATTCTCTTTTAATTTCTGCCGGGCGCCGGCCAGCGTCATTCCTTTTTCTTTCACCAGATAATGAACAAGCCTGACAGACTCTATATCTTCTTTCTTATAAAAACGGATACCTCTGGCATTGGTTTTGGGGTGGATACAGTCGAATTCTTTTTCCCAAAACCGTAGCGTGGATTCATTCAGGCCAAATAGTTTAGCCACCTCTCCGATAGAGGAATATATTTTTACGTTCTTATCTTTTTTTAACGGCATGGCCACGAGAAGATCAATCCATTACCTGTCCGTGATTTTCGGCTATCTGGATCATGTGGTCGTACTCTTCGGGCGTAAGATCCATAAAGTAGTATTTGGAAGGATTGTCTTTCCTTCCATGCACAAGCACTTCATAATGCAGATGTGGGCCGGTTGATTTGCCGGTGTTTCCTACAAATCCGATCACTTCGCCACGCGTTACTTTCTGGCCTATCCGCGCTTTGAACGCACTCATGTGTCCATACAGCGTCTCGTACCCAAAGCCATGGTCTACCATAATACAACTACCATATCCCTGTTTCCATCCAGCGAATACAACTACGCCATTACCCGTAGCGTAAATCTCTGTTCCTATCTTGGCCGAAAAGTCCATACCGGCATGAAAACGAGGCGTACGGTAAATAGGGTCTATACGCATACCATAGCCGGAAGCCGTATGGTTAAGGTCTTTGTTCGCCAGCGGTTGAATGGCCGGAATACATTTGGCTCGTTCTTCCTGTGTTTTTCCCATATTTACTAATTCTTCCAACGAATTGGATTGTACATACAACTGCTTGGTGAGCATATCCATTTTCTGTGTGGTTGCCACCACCAACTCGGAATTAGGGAGGCTCATCAGGTGTTCATACCGGTTGGTTCCGCCAAAGCCCAGCTTGCGGATAGATTCCGGTATCGACGCTGCCTGGAAGATCGCGCGATATAAGTTTTCATCACGCTGCTGCACATCGCTTAATATGTCAAACGCATTATTCAGCCGTAGCGATAGTACTTCATATTGCGTTTGAAGCAATTTGTTCTCTTTTCGTAATTGCGATTCCATCGGCGATTCAAAGAAACGCATCATAACAAAGAAGATGATCAACCCCACAACAACGCCTGTACTTAAATGACGGATAATGGTGAAGATACGGTCTTTTGCCGATGGATAGACACGTTCGTAGCTAAGCGTATTAGGATCGTATAAGTAGTATGATTTGCGTGTTCTATAGAGTCCCATTAGATAATTTTATAAAGATATTAGTCGCGAAGATAATAATTTGCCGTATTTTTGCAAATCCTTTTTCGGATTATTAACGAGTAATACAATTTATCATCATTATGTTGACAGCTAAAGAGACCCGCGAATCGTTCAAATCTTTTTTTGCATCAAAGAATCATCAGATCGTTTCTTCCGCCCCCATGGTTATCAAAGGAGATCCTACACTGATGTTTACCAATGCGGGTATGAATCAGTTTAAAGATATTATTTTGGGCAATGTACCTATTAAATACCCGCGCATCGCCGATTCGCAGAAATGCCTTCGCGTAAGCGGGAAGCATAACGACCTGGAAGAAGTAGGCCATGATACCTACCACCATACGATGTTCGAAATGCTGGGCAACTGGTCTTTCGGAGATTATTTCAAGAAAGAAGCGATCTCGTGGGCCTGGGAGTATCTGACGGATGTATTGAAGCTCAATCCTGCGAACCTGTATGCTACCGTATTTGAAGGCAGCGCGCCTGAAGAGTTGGAACGCGATAACGAAGCCGCCGGCTATTGGGAAACGTACCTGCCCAAAGATCACATCCTGAATGGAAATAAGAAAGATAATTTCTGGGAGATGGGCGACACCGGCCCTTGCGGCCCTTGCTCCGAAATACATATAGATCTTCGTACGGAAGAAGAAAAGAAACGGATAAAAGGAGCGGATTTGATCAATAAAGACCATCCGCAGGTGATAGAGATATGGAACCTCGTATTTATGCAATACAACCGGAAAGCAGACCGTTCCCTGGAGCCATTGCCGGCCAAAGTGATTGATACCGGCATGGGATTTGAACGGCTTTGCATGGCGATACAGGGGAAAACATCCAATTATGATACGGACGTTTTCCAACCGATTATTCAAAAGATCACCCAATTAACAGGTTTCGTCTATGGCGAAGACAAAGAGAAAGATATTGCCATGCGCGTAATAGCCGATCATATCCGTACCACCTCTTTCTCTATAACCGACGGGCAGTTGCCATCCAATGCAAAAGCCGGCTATGTGATCCGCCGCATCCTGCGCCGGGCCGTGCGCTATGGGTACACATTTCTCGGTCGCCACGAAGCGTTCATGTATCAATTACTTCCTGTCTTAATCGAAACGATGGGGGATGCTTACCCCGAACTGA
>JAISCM010000045.1 GCA_031265595.1 Tannerellaceae bacterium | reverse complement strand
CTATCTGGGCGCTGAATTGATGCGTAAAGAAGGGTACCCCCGCCATGCGCTTGTCTGCGAGCGCCACACCGGGGCAGGGCTGTCGGAGGAAGAAATAATAGCGGGACATCTTCCATTGCCCCATCGCAACATGCTGCCGGTATCGCTGGAAGAGCAATTAATTTGCTTTGCCGATAAATTTTATAGTAAGACGAAATTGGGTAAAGAAAAGTCTGTAGACAGGGTAAAGAAAAGCCTTTCCAACTATGGCGAGGCGGGCCTCTTACGCTTTGAACATTGGTGTAAGCTTTTTTATATGCTACTGTTTGCTATACTGGCCGGAAGCATGACGGCCTTACAGGCGCAGGAAGTAACGGATACGGATACCATTCCGCCTGTAGCCTCGCCCGATACGGTTCCCCGGCAGGGCACACTGGAGGCGCCGGTAAGCTATACGGCGTCTGACTCGATCATTATGACGGCCGGCAACTGGGCGTACCTGTACGGCCAGGGCGACGTGAAGTACCAACAAATAGAGCTGGAAGCCGAGATAATAGAGATGAATATGGACAGCAGCCTGGTGTTTGCCAAATTCGGCCTCGATTCAATAGGCGAGGAATTTGGATACCCCTTATTTAAAGACGGGGGGCAAGAGTATGAATCCAAAACCATGCGCTACAACTTCAAGTCGAAGAAAGGGTATATAACCGATGTGCTCACCCAGCAGGGGGAAGGATATGTAACCGCCACACGCACCAAAAAGCTGGAAGACGACATCCTTAATATGGCCGATGGCCGCTATACTACCTGCGACGAACACGATCATCCCCACTTCTATATACAGATGACCCGGGCGAAGGTTCGTCCGAAAAAGAACATTGTTACAGGCCCTGTGTATCTGGTGCTGGCCGATGTACCGCTGTATCCGCTGGGGCTTCCTTTCGCTTTTTTCCCTTTTTCCGATAAATACTCTTCCGGGATCTTATTCCCTACTTTCAGCGACGAATCCGCCAGAGGCTTCTACCTGCGCGACGGGGGTTACTATTTTGCCATGAGCGATTATGCAGACCTGGCGCTGACCGGGGAAATATACTCCAAAGGCTCGTGGGGGCTATCCGCCCGTTCCAACTACCGAAAGAGGTATAAGTACTCAGGAGGCTTTAGCGCCAATTACTTAGTAACGAAATTGGGTGATAAAGGCCTACCCGACTATAGCTTAGCAAAAGACTTTAAACTGAACTGGACGCATAGCCAGGATGCTAAAGCAAATCCTTTCCGTACGCTCTCTGCCAGCGTAAACTTTGCCACCAGCAGCTACGACCGGAATAATATCCAGGCCATGTACGGGGCTTCGTCTACCCAGAACACCAAAGGGTCGAGCATCAGTGTCTCCCAGCGTTTCCCCAACAGCCCGTTCAGCCTTTCGGGCACGATCAACCTGAACCAGGTGCAACGGGATACCACCTTGTCTGTTACGCTGCCCGATATTACGCTTACGATGAGCCGTATCTTCCCCTTTAAGCGTAAGAATGCCATAGGCTCCGAGCGGTGGTATGAGAAAATCTCCATGAGTTATTCGGGCTATCTGCGGAATAGTATTTCTACAAAAGAATACCTGTTCTTCCAATCGAATATTATCAAAGACTGGAGGAATGCCATGCAACACCAGATACCGGTAGGCGCTACCTTCAGCATCTTCAATTATATCAACATTTCGCCCAACGTAAGTTATACGGAAAGATGGTATACCAACAAAATAGGGAAAGAGTATGATGTGCAGAGAGACCAGTTGGTAATAAGCGACACAACCTACGGCTTCAACCGGGTGTATAACTATAATGCCTCTGTTTCTGCCTCTACCACGCTCTATGGCATGTTCCAGCCGCTGGGCTTTCTGCGGAAATGGGTGAAGACGATCCGGCACAGGATGGACCCGTCGGTAAGCATTGGTTTTGCGCCCGACTTCGCCAACAGCAAGTATGGCTTTTATAGAGAATACAGGTACCGGGATGCACGGGGAGAAGAAAAAACAGTATTCTACTCGCCTTACGAAAATGGAATGTTTGGTGTGCCGGGACAAGGCAAGCAGGGCAATATAAGCTTTAGCCTCGATAATAATATTGAAGCCAAAGTGGCGTCAGACAAAGATTCTACGGGCGTAAAGAAGATAAGCCTTATCGACAAGTTTGCCTTTACCATGAGCCACAACCTGATTGCCGATTCTTTCAAATGGAGTGATTTGAATGTAAGCCTGCGCCTGAAGCTGACAAAGAGTTATTCGGTAAACCTGAACGGCCAGTTTGAGACCTATATGTATGAGTCGTCCCAGAATGCTAACGGCGTATGGTCTCACCGGCGGGTAGACAAATTACGCATCCAGGCGGGAAAAGGACTTGGGCGGTTAAGGAGTACCGGCACCAGCTTCTCTTATACATTTAATAATGAAACATTCAAAACAGGCTTATTGGGGCGGTTGTTCGGCTCGGAAAGCGCATCAGACGAAGAGCCTTCTCCCACAGATGATACGGAAAGAATGGAAACGCTCGACCAGATAGACCAGTACGGAGAAAACCACAGTGTAGTGCCCGAAGAAAGCACAGGCGGCGGACGGTTGAGAGGCAAGAAGAAAGACACCAGCGGAGAGTTCGACGCAGACGGCTATTGGACAAACACATTCCCCTGGAGCCTCTCCTTTAACTATAGCCTGAACCTCGGCTATGGCGATTTCAATTACATTAAGAATGAGTACAACTACAAACTGACGCACGCATTAAGCTTCAGCGGAAATATGCAACCTACGAAATACTGGCGCTTTAACTTCAATGCCACGTATGATTTCGATGCAAATAAAATATCGTACCTTACCTGTAACCTGACGCGAAACCTGCATTGCTTCAATATGACGGCCAGCTTTATCCCCGTAGGCCCGTATAAATCGTATACGTTCTCGGTAGCCGTAAGTTCTTCTTTACTAAAAGACCTGAAGTATGACCGGAGAAGCAATTACAGGGAAGGGCAGCAATGGTATTGATACGTAGTTAGCGCCGGAATGCTTTTTACCAGTCAATAGGCGCCTGCCCGCTTACAACGAGGTAGTCGTTTGCTTTACTGAAATGCTTATTGCCAAAGAACCCCCGGTAGGCAGATAAGGGCGACGGGTGCGCAGAGGCTAAAATTAAATTGCGGTTCTTATCAATAAAAGCGCCTTTCTTCTGCGCATACGAACCCCACAGGATATACACAATATGGCTGCGCGCTTCGGCCAGCCGGTGAATCACGGCGTCGGTAAATGTCTCCCACCCTCTATTCTGATGCGAGCCTGCCTGGTGGGCGCGGACAGTTAATGTAGCATTGAGCAAAAGGACGCCCTGGCTTGCCCAGCGTGTAAGATCGCCGGTGGCAGGAAGGGGCTTTTGCAAGTCGCTCTTGATCTCCTGAAAGATATTGACCAGTGAGGGAGGAAAGCGGACTCCGTCTTTCACCGAGAAGCAAAGCCCGTGCGCCTGCCCCGGCTCATGGTAAGGATCTTGCCCCAGAATAACCACCTTCACCTTATGGAAAGGACAATGTTCGAAAGCGCTGAAAATAGCAGACCCCGCAGGATAAACAACCCCTTGCCGGTATTCTTGCCGCACAAAATCGATTAACTGCCTGAAGTAATCTTTTTCAAATTCGGGCGCCAACTGCTCTTTCCAGCTTTGTTCGATCTTTACACCCATACGGATTTATATTAATGACATGCCTGCCTCCTTTGCCTTACTGCGCATATCATCCGGCCAGATACTTGCCTGTATCTCTCCGATATGCGCCTTCCGCAGGTAGAACATACATAAGCGGCTTTGCCCGATGCCTCCCCCAATGCTTTGAGGCAGCTCTCCATTCAGTAATCGTTTATGGAAGTACAATTCCTTACGGCCCGTTTCGCCCGTCATATCCAACTGCCTGAGCAGGGCCTCTTTGTTTACGCGTATTCCCATAGACGATAGTTCCATGGCGCGGCCAAGTATATGGTTCCATACAAATAAGTCGCCATTCAGCCCTATCTTACCGTCGGGCGTTTGTGTAGACCAGTCGTCGTAATCGGGAGCCCGCCCGTCATGCTTTTCGCCATTACTTAATTTACCCCCTATTCCGATGATAAAGATGGCGCCATATTCTTTGGTGATGGCATCTTCTCGCTGGCGGGGCGTAAAGGTTGGGTATTTCTGCAATAAGTCTTCTGCATGGATAAAGGAAATCGTTTGGGGCAGGATCGGTTTTATATCGGGAAACATTTCATACACCATGTATTCCGTGCGGACCATCGCAGCATAGATCCGGCAAACAATCTCCTTGAGGAAATCAATTGTCCGTTCTTCTTCCTTCATGATACGTTCCCAATCCCATTGGTCTACATATAATGAATGTAAGTTTCCAAGTTCTTCATCCGAGCGGATCGCATTCATATCCGTATAAATGCCGTATCCTTCTTCAATGTCGTAATCGGCCAGTGTGAGGCGTTTCCATTTAGCTAATGAATGGACGATCTCCGCTTTGGCATCGTTCAAGTCTTTGATTGGGAAGGTAACAGCCCGCTCTACGCCATTCAGGTCGTCATTAATACCCATTCCTTTTAACACAAATAAGGGAGCGGTAACGCGTCTCAGGCGCAGCTCCGAAGAAAGATTCTGTTGGAAAAAGTCTTTGATCTTTTTAATACCCAATTCTGTTTGGGAAAGATTCAGCGAAGCATTATATCCAATCGGTTCGATAAGGTAGCTCATATATTTTAGCCGTATTTTGTATATATAAATAATGTCCGGCAAAAATAGCGATTAATATAAAAACGGCAAGCATCTTTCCATCTTTTTATTACAAAATGACATGAAAGAAGAAAAGAATCCTTTCAAAATGATTGCTGAACGCTGTCTGCAAACCCTTTCCGGGCCTTCTTTCATGCCTTTAATTCGATTGCTCCCAAAGTCTTTGTGCAAAGAATTTGTTTTACTAAGAGATTATACCTACTTTTGCGCAGTCCTGGCCTGGTAGCTTAGTGAATAGAGCGTCAGATTCCGGTTCTGAAGGTCGTGGGTTTGAGTCCCACCCGGGTCACAATTAAGAAAAGCTTTATATCAAATTTCGCCGCCGTTATTTTCACGGCGGCGATAAAAGCAAACACCTACCGTATGAAGTTTTACAATCGGGAACAAGAACTGGACGTGTTGGCTCAAACAAGAGAAGTTGCCTTCAACAGCCACTCTCAGATGACCGCCTTGACCGGTCGCAGGCGAATCGGTAAAACAAAGCTGATTTTAAAAAGCTGTGAAGATACGCCTACCGTGTATTTATTTGTCAGAAGAAGCAATGAGGCAACCTTATGCGCTCAATTTGCCGAAACGGCGAGCCGCTCATTACATACATACATTCCCTCAGAGATCACCTCTTTTGCAAGCCTCTTCGAAACATTGATGGTCGCCGGGCGAAATCTATCCTTCAATCTGGTCATAGATGAGTTTCAGGAGTTCTTTTACATCAACCCATCCATATACGGCGGGATACAGGATGTTTGGGACAGGTATAAAGATACGTCTCATGTTAATTTCATTGCAAGCGGCTCTGTCTATACATTGATGCACCGAATATTTATGGAATACAAAGAGCCCTTATACGGGCGGTGCGACACGATTCTCAAATTAAGGCCTTTTGCTACGTCGGTACTCAAACAAATACTTTCCGACTATCATCCTCACTATACGAACGACGACCTTCTGGCTCTCTATACGCTAACCGGGGGAGTTCCCAAATACATTGAGCTTTTACTGGATAAGAAATGCTTCACCATGCCCGAAATGATAGATGCTGTTATACAGGAAAATTCTATATTCCTTGAAGAAGGAAATATTTTGCTTATTCAGGAGTTTGGCAAGAAATACGGGAATTATTACGCCATCCTTTCGGCTATCGCCTCGGGGAAGAACACAGCTTCCGAAATATCAGGATCTATCGGAAATGCAAGTGTGGGAGGCCTGCTGCAACGTTTGGAAGAAGATTACGAGGTAATTGCCCGGAAAAGGCCCATACTGGCCAAAGAAGGTACTCAAAGTGTACGGTATGAAATCTCCGACAACTTCCTGCGTTTCTGGTTTAGGTACATTGTAAAATACCAGGACTATGTACAATCCGGGCTATTCGCTAAGCTTGCAGAAATCGTAAAGGCTGATTACCCCACCTATTCCGGTCTGACACTGGAACGCTACTTCTGCGAACAACTCAGAGAAAAACAATTGTATAAAAGCATAGGCCCCTGGTGGGAAACTTCTAAAGGAAAAGGAGTAGATCAGAACGAAATAGACATTGTTGCTATTTCGGCAGAATCGCCCAACGTATTTATTGCCGAAGTAAAACGCCAACGTAAGAACTTTAAGCCGGAACTATTTCAACAGAAAGTAGAGGTTATACGTACCAAATTATTCTTTAAAGATAAAATAGAGACCGCCTGTTTAACGCTTGAAGATATGTAATAGCCCCTGATGTATTAAGAAAGTCTCCCCTCTCTTTCAGAAAATCAGCTATACTCCCTGTCAGGCACAGCCCGAAAGGGCTATATTTTCATAACCGTAGGTCATCGACCTGCGGCTACGGAAGTTGCTTCCCTATCACTGCCTTAAAGACAGGACTTAACTCACAACCTTGCCTTTCAGGCAATGGGCAGGGAAGAGTTTCTTTCCGCAGGTCGATGACCTACGGTTATGAAAATCCGACTTTTCAAGTCCATCTATTTAACGCAGGCTTTGGATGGCTTGATGTCATTACCGGAAAGTAGCCGTTTCTTCGTACAAGACTATTGGTGGGATCGTATTAGTTTCGTATTTTCATGGTGTACCTCTGATCGTCTCACCTGGGTGAGACACGTGTACCACCTGGGTGAGACACGTGTACCACCCGGGTGAGACAGGTGTATCACCCAGGTGAGACGATCAGGGAGATACGATCAAACAATTACTTCTTTACGATCCGGCTACTTATATATCACGATGAATAGGTTAGTGCATTACGGGCCTGCTGCATCCATCCTTAGCAACACGACCGGGAAATTTCAGATTAATTATAGTTGCTATCAATAGGTCATCGGTTGAATTGTTGCAGAGTAAAATTCTTTCACTACTTTTGCGAGAGGCAAAAAATGTATAGGTATGGAAGATATAGAGAATGAAAAAGAAATTGTACGGTACGAAAGATATTATTCGGAAGAGGGGTTGGCGGATAAGCTACTCAAAGTTGCCAGGAAGGCGGGGGTGAAGGTTGTTTATGCTGTGCTTCTGCTGTATTATACGTTGCTGGACGGCGCTTTTCCGTATCGAGAGAAAGTGATTATTATCGGGGCATTGGGGTATTTTATTTTTCCTTTTGATTTTATTCCCGACGTGCTTCCTCTGCTGGGGTATACAGACGATTTATTGGCATTGATCTTTGCTATCCGGAAAGTGTATACGTATGTTACCCCTGAAAGCAGAGAGCGGGCAAAAGCGCAGATAAGGAAGATCTTTGGCGAAGTAGACGAAAACGAATTTAACTTATTCTAATTCTAACAGATAAGGTATATGAAGATTTGGTTAAAACGGGTAGGGATTTTTCTCTTGGTTCCGATTGTATGTATCGTATTCATCACCATTCTTTTGTATATACCTCCTGTTCAGAATTTCGTATTAAGGCAGGCTGTCCGTTATGCCGGCGAAGCTTCCGGGATGGAGATCGGCGTTGAGAGGATACGCCTTTCTTTTCCTTTGGATATAGCGGCAAGCGGGATAGAAGTGATTGTGCCTCCTTCGGATACCTTGCTTACGCTGCAAAATCTGGCTGTCCACATTCGTCCGGCGCCTTTGGTAAGGAAGATCGTTGCCCTTGATAACGTAAGCCTGACTGGGTTTAGCCTGAATACCGGCGCCAGTATCGAGGGAATGCTGATACAAGGCGTTGCCGGGGAATTAGTCGCCCGAGCGTCGGTATACCTCTCTGAGGAGAGAGCGCGGGTGGATGACATTACGCTCTCCCACACGGCTGTTACGCTTTTAATGGATTCCCTTTCATTGCCTGATAGCGCCTCTGCTCCTATTCCGTGGGTCATAGAGATTGAAAAGGCAGCGTTGGAGCAGCTTTGCTTCGGCATGCAGCTACCATTGGATGCCGATACGTTGCGGCTGGGCGCTTATATCCACGAAGCCGGGTTGACAGCCGGCGAAGTTGATTTAGGGCGCGAACGGTATACGGCCGGACAATTCACCTTATCGGGCTCTACCCTTACGTATGATGGCGACAATAAAACGCCTGTTGAGGGCTTAGACCCTATGCACATTGCATTAACCAAACTGAATATTTCCGTAGCCTCCCTGCTATATCACGATAAAGAGCTCAATGCCGAGATAAAAAATGTATCGACAGAAGAACGTTCGGGCTTAATTATCTCGTCATTCGAAGGCAGCGTTCATAGTGACAGCGCTCAGGTATCTATCCCCGAATGGCTGCTGAAGACGCCCGGCTCGGAGGTACAATTGCTGGCCACAATACCCTGGAGCGTCCTGGCCGATGCCTCCGAAGGCACGATGCAGGCTTCGCTTACAGCCTCGATAGGCAAGCAGGATCTGTTTACGTTGCTTAATGGGATGCCGGCTCCTTTTGTTCGTTCGTACCCTGATGTGCCCTTGCGTATCGTAGTGAAGGCGGAGGGTAATCTGTCGGCATTACATCTTAGCCGGTTGGCTGCCGAACTGCCCGGCGCTTTTGTTGCCGGCGCTACCGGTAAAGCCGGCGAAGTAAGGGATGACCTTCGCCGTTCGGCCGACATCCGTTTGCAGGCACAAAGCAAAAACCTTGCTTTTGCCCTGAAACTTCTTCCTCCCGGGCAATACGGACAATTCCATATACCGCCCGGCATACGTTTGAACGGCAGGGTAGAGCTAAAAGACAGGGCCTTTTCCACCCGCTTACTACTAACGGAAGCCAAAGCCAGGATAAATGCCGGCGCCCGTTACCAGATGGCAAACGAATCGTATCGCGCCTACCTCGCCATTGACAGCCTGGAGCCTGTTCATTTTATGCCGGGCGATTCGTTGATGTGGTTATCTGCCGTTATCGGAGTGAGCGGGCAGGGAACGGATGTATTCGGCGATAAAACATGGATGAACCTCAAAGGAAAGATCGATTCGGTCTGCTATATCAATACAGCCTTGCGGCATATTACTTTATCCGGCTCACTAAAAGAGCATCAGGCGCAATTTGAGATGAAAAACGACGATCCCTTAGCCGCAATGGATATAACCCTCGACGGAACGATCCGGAAGGAAGAAGTAAAAGGCATGCTAATAATTAATGTAGACAGTATCGACTTGTATAACCTGCATCTGGTGGCAGATACGTTCTCTACCTCTTTCCAACTGTTTGCCGAGGCGGAAAGCAATCTACATGAAAATCACAAGGTAGATATTACCTTGGGAAACTGGGAAATTGCAACGACTACCCAACGCTTTAAGCCAAAGACATTAACCCTGCGCGCCCAAAGCGCCGAAGATACAACGCGCGTTTCTTTTCATACGGGCGATCTGGAGATTGTACTTACAGGGAATGCCGGCCTGGAGGCGATGACCGCCCGGCTTGCTGCAATAAGTGATACCATAAATAAGCGGCTGAAGGAAGATTCTACGGTTAATATCGCAGCCTTGCGCCCTTCCCTGCCCGATATGAGCTTGCAGATACATGCCGAACGCGATAATCCTGTCTACAATATATTGCAACAGTATGATATGGGCTTCAGCAGGTTTCACTTAAATGCCACCGCTTCGCCGGAGGAAGGGCTCCGGCTGGATGCCAACCTGTATGCGTTGCACAGGGATACTTTTCTGATCGATACGGTAAGAGCGTCTGTAAGGCCGGATTCTGCCGGATTGATCTACCAGGTGGATGTATTGAAGAACAGGTATCTGCAACAAACGCCTTTTACGGCCCAACTGAAAGGTTCCGTAAAGCATAATTATATGGATGCGGAGGCCTTGTACGTAAATAATAAAAACGAAACAGGCCTTTTAACGGGCGTCCGCGGAACCAAAGGGCCCGACGGTATCCATCTGCAATTCTATCCGGAGCAGCAAATCCTTGCCTTTTATAAATTCTCTCTGAACCGGGATAACTATATCCGCTTTAAGAATGCGAAAGAGATTGATGCCAATGTAACGCTTACCGCTCCGGATAATACCTCTTTCCGGCTACATACGGTAGACAGGGGCGGCGATTTCCCCGAAGTGCATACGGAGCTGAGCCAGCTTGATCTGAAAACCCTGTCGGATGGTTTTCAGCTTCCTGCCATGAACGGCGTATTGAGCGCCGATATGCGTTATGCTCCCTCCAGGGAAACATTTATGGTTGTTCTCGATGCGAATGTGGATACTTTTTTATACCAGAAGGGACGGGTTGGCGGGTTGATGTTCAACACCGTTTATTTACCCTTAGACAATGACAGCCATCAGGTAGACGTTCATTTCTCGCGAGATCAGGAAGAAATAGCAACGGCAACGGCCGTTTACCAATCGGAACAGGATGCAATAAACGGCGACTTCACCATTACAAGCCTGCCCTTGCAGATGCTCTCTCCGTTTATCCCGGACAGAATGGCTTCCCTGAGCGGAATGTTGAACGGAGAGATGCAACTGACCGGCACGGCGTCTGCCCCGCTAATGAACGGAACCGCGAAGCTGGACTCAGGCGCCGTTTATGTAGATATGGCCGCTTCGTCGTTCCGCTTTGACGATAAAGAGATAAAGATAAAAGACAGCCGGCTCTCTTTCGATAAGTATAATGTATATGCCGCCGGAAGCAACCCGTTTGTGATCAGCGGCATTGTAGACGTAACAGACCTGTCGCACATGACGGCCGATTTACGCCTGGGCGGCAATCAGATGCAACTGCTGAACGCCCGGCGAACGCCCGAAAGCCTTGTCTACGGAAAATTATATGCCGATCTATCGACTACCCTGAAAGGGCCGCTAAGCGCCCTCGACGTGCGGGGGAATATAAAACTACTGGGAGGCACCAATCTTACATACGTGATGACGGAATCTGCCCTGACCGTGCAAGACCGCCTGAAAGACCTGGTCTCCTTTACTTCCTTTGCCGATACCCTGATCCATCTGCGAAGACGCCGGGGAGCCTTACCTCTGGGCGGAATGAATATGTCGGTGTTATTACAGATCGAGCCGGCTGTGCAGTTGAGGGCCGATTTATCTCCCGACCGGTCGAGTTACGCAGAAGTAGTGGGGGGCGGCAGCCTCTCGTTTCAATATACCTCGCAGGGAAATATGTTTCTGAACGGGCGCTATACCTTTTCCGAAGGGAATGTAAATTATGCTTTACCGGTTATCCCCTTAAAGAAGTTCCGTATCGAACAAGGCAGCTATGTGCAATGGGATGGCGAAATGATGAATCCGCTGCTAAATATTAAGGCTACCGAACGCATGCGGGCATCAGCCGCAGCCGGAGGAGGAACGCCCCGCATGGTAAACTTTGATGCCGGCCTTACGATCCGGGATCGCCTGAACAGTATGAAACTGGAGTTTCTACTATCTACCCCGGACA
>JAISCM010000202.1 GCA_031265595.1 Tannerellaceae bacterium | reverse complement strand
GTTGGCCAATGCGTAAATTCGGTATTGTTATGAAACACGCCGATCTCCTGCTGCGGAGGCCAAAAGGTACGGAAATTCTCATCGGCCGAAATAGCTACGTTGGCCCAGAATAAGAAATTACGCGTAACCGGCGTATTGTTATCCAGATAATAAACCGTTTCAATATTGGAATTACCGGGATGAAGCGTGATGCCGATAACGGCTCTCAGGCCCATGCCCCGCTCCGTTTCGCCCACCCAGACAGTGGCGCTACCGTCTTTATTTTCTACCAAACGGTAATCGGCAGGAAGCAACGTAGTAGGCCGGTGATGATGTGGGAAGCACCATTCTATCCCTCCGGAGATCCAGGCGCCCAGGGTGCCGATCAGGTCTGGTTTGATTTCCGGGTTCCGGTGAAACAGTTGGTGGCCGTTTGTTTTGTCTACAGCGCCTAAAAGCCGTCCTCCGAAAGCCGGGATCACGGTCACTTTCACGTATTCGTTTTCCAGGTAAACAACCTCATATTCCTCCATTATCTTCTTATCCCCCAGACTGGTTTGTGCCGGATAGGGATAATAATGCCCGGCGGCGCCCTGAACACTTCGTCCGGTATAAAAAATCGGACTTGGGTCATTTGCCCCCATTTTGTAAGTAGGGATCGATTCTTTCCCTTCGTATACCCTGACAGGTTGCTGCGCCGAAATACCCATAACAAAAGCGCCCAACAAAAGTAACAATGCAATACGTTTCATAATTAGTATGTTTTTAATGTTTTCCGGTATTAGTCTTACAAAGTTAAACCAATTTTCATTACTGTATACGACAACACAACACATATAAATATTGAACTTTCTTTAAAAATCCAAAATTACAGGAATTTAACATTCCGCAGATAGCTCTATATACTTTACGCCTCTTAAAGCTGTGGGAATTATGTATTCAATTTTGTATATATACAAAAAAGTATATATATATTATTTGTTATATATGGAAATGCAGAGAAAAGTGATCCTGCACGAATGATCATTGAAACAATGAAAACGCATTTGTAATGCCGATACCCACGACTGAGCATCTGATTATACCGCCTTACAAGTAACTTTTTCACCCCTTCTTTCAGCTTTCAGCCGGCTTGTAAGCGCTTGTCATGCAGCGAGAAATCCTGAAAGCAGACGTTTCAGTCTGCTTTCAGCCGGAAGCCGCACCCCATGCCCCTCAACCTCCCGAAACGAAATCCTGAAAGCAGGCTGAAACGTCTGCTTTCAGCGTTTTATTCTATAAGGCAGAAACTTACAGCCCGGCTGAAAGCTGAAAGCAAAGGTGAAAAAGCTACTTATAGGGGCTGATTATCCGACTAAAACAACGTTTCTTTAACGAATGGAACGAAATTGAATAAAAATCCACCCTGTGTTTTAGTAAAAAAAGTCTTCGCGAAGTCCTCAGTAAGTCTTCGCGAAGTCTTTACAAACTCTTCGTGATGTTTTACTAAAGACATCGCGAAGACTTACTAAAGACATCGCGAAGACTTACTAAAGGCATCGCGAAGACTTACTAAAGGCATCGCGAAGACTTTTTTTTCAGAAAATAAAGACCTCTCTATAGCTTGGGGAGATCGACTTGAAAAGTCTGATTTTCATAACCGCAGGTCATCGACCTGCGGAAAGAAGGCAGCCACGATCCCCCTTGACTACTCTAACTACTTAACTCCTTTGACTACTTTATTCATCCTTTTGACTACCCGAGAAATCATATACCGCAGCTCCGCCCATTACATTCACTTGTAGCGTGAGCACCCCGTCGGCGTCTTTTTTCCCTGTTACTTCTATGGGTAATACGCCATAGATGGGTAACTCGTTTGTTATGCCTGTTCCTGTCAGCGTATATTCAGCATCTACTTTGGATACGGATATTGTGCCGCTCAATTGGATGTCGCCCAAGCCGGGGACAGGTATCGCTGCGATTATAGAAACTTGTCCCATAGCGGCGTAAGCCAGTTCTACTGCCTGCCAGGGAATCGGCAACTCAGGGATACCTAATGCAGCAGCTTGCAGGTTGCCTTCTCCGACATAAAACCCTGCTACATCTTTCGCAAAGTCTAAGAAGTTTACTTTTACGCTCACCGTCTTAGACGCGTTGTCGCCGGCTACCGTAATCGTTGCATTGCCACCGCTTATGGCTGTGATCGTTCCTCTTTCGTTGACGCCTGCCACCGTAGGATTATCCGTTGTAAAAGTCAGCTTCATCGGGTTAGCGTTAGCCGGAATCGGCCAATAGTTGAGTTGATACGTTCCTCCCGGATCCAGCGTAAGGCTGGAAGCTCCGTTCAGTTCGATATCCGTAATGATGGCCGCATCGTCGAAATAATTGAAGTCGGCATATTTGTTGCAGGCAGACAATAACACGATGCACAGCAAGGCGCCTATTCCCTTACACATTCTATCTATCTTCATGTTTATTAAATTTATAAATGATCACTACCAACCAAAAATGTTTTCCAGATTCGGATTTGTTACCATGTTTGAAATAGGGATCGGCCTGTAATAGTATTTCGGGTCTTCCCATTTGCGATTGTTTGCGCCGCCTGTCAGGTTCGAGCTGAACATGATGTGGCCATGGTCGTCATCCGACAGATACCACTCGCCGCTCGCCTCTTCCAGCGAGAACGATGCGATATTCCCATCATACGTTTCTTTTTCAGCCTTCGTTTGGAATATAACGTAGTCGGGCTGGCCATCGCCGGTGATGTCTGACCCGGGCAAGCCGATCTGTGAGATGTAAGAACCCTGCGGCAATTCTTCCAGCAGCTTGCCGCACGCCCAGCGATACAGGTCTTGCTCGCGCGTGCCTTCCAAGGCCATTTCTACCCGGCGTTCGCGTCGTATCTCCAGGATAACGCCACTGTTGGCGCCGCTGACGTTAGGATATTGAGCGGCCAAAACCGGGTCGATGTCGCCATTGGCGGTAGCCAAGTTCAGCGACGGCATACCTACGCGGGCGCGAAGCCTGTTGACAGATATGTCCAGGTCGTCCTGCGTAAGCGCGCCTGTTTCTGCTTTTGCTTCGGCATAGATCAGCAATACCTCTGCATAGCGGTAAACCGGCAGGTCGTTATAGCAGGAACGCCATGTTTCTCTTCCCAACGTTTCAAGTGTGCGCGGATAGTATTTTATTGCTTCGTAGCCGCCGTTCTTTATATGTATCGCCCAGTTGTAAGGGTCGGTGGTGCCTGGTTTGCAAAAGCCGGGGTATTGAACGGTAGCCTCCATACGCGGGTCGCGGTTGGTAAACACATCTTTATACTCTTTGGCAGCATAGCCGGGCTGGGCTGTAAAGCGGCTTCCGTCTGTCATCAGGTACGACTCTACCAGCGTGCGGCTCAATCCGTATTCGCCGTAAAGTCCGTGAAACGAGCTGTTGCCGTCGCCTCTCCCCTCCGTATATTCGCCCATCAGGATGATTTCGGCATTGCCAGACAAGTCTGCGCTGGTAAAGAGGGCGGAATAACCGTCTGTCCCGCTGCCGGTAATACTGAACGTGTTCGATTCTATAATAGCCTGTGCCGTAGCGGCGGCTTTCGAGAGCAAGGCATCTGCCGTTCCGCCCAGGTTCAATTCAGGGCGGTATTTGCGCGTGGTTCCTTCCTGTAGGCAGAAGCGGGCCAGCAGCAGTTGCGCACAATATTTGTTGATAGCCGTCCGGTTGCCCAGATCCGGTTTAATATTGGCCGAAGCGTATTCGAGGTCGGCAATGATCGAATCTACCACTAAAGCGCGCGGGTCGGCCGGCTTGTACAACTCTTCGTCTATGGTAGACAACGGTTTGCCGTACCAGGGCACGTTAGAGTACAGTTGCACATAATTAATATAGAACTTAGCCCGGAAATAGCGCCCGATACCAATAAAATGATTGATGTCTGCCTGGATGCCGGTTGCTTTCGCAGCATTGACCAGGAAGAAATTAACTTCGCGCAGCCGCTTCCAGTCTTCTCCCCAGCCGCTGGCATTCTCTTTGTTCAGCGAGCCTCGCAGCATCGTGTATTCCGTTGTCTGCATGGTGCGGTTGGCCATATTATCCGTAAAGATGTCGTTATCATAATTATTCCGCACATAGAATATCTCTTGCCTGTACAGTCCGTTAATATAGGTTTCCAGGTCTTTCGGCGTATTGAAAAAGCTCTCCGCCGTAATATCCGTCTGTGGGTACTTCTCCATAAAATCATCGTTGCAAGCGGTGATCAGGGCGAACAAACCTATCAAATAGAAAATATACTTATTCATACGTTACATTTGTTTTAATCGTTAGAAATTCAGATTCAATCCCACCGTAAACACTTTCTGCTGCGGATAGTAGGTACTGTTTCCCAGCGTATAGTTTGGCGTATCATTGTATTGCTCGCGCTGAACGGCAGTAGCCAGTTCGGGGTCGATACCGCCCACTTTCAGGTGATCCCACGTAAAGAGGTTTTCAGCGCTCAGGTAAACGCGCAGCCGTTCGAGCTTCATTTTCTGTGTCAGCGCCTTGGGCAGCGTATAACCGACTGTCAGGTTCTTGAAGCGCAGGAAAGAAGCGTCTTGCAGATACCGGGTCTGCGGGGCGGCCAATTCTGTATTTTCTGCTACGTAGGGTTTGAGGCGTGGGAAATAGGCGTTGTGGCCATTCATGCTCCAGTTGTCTAAATTTCCCTTGATGGCAGACGACCATGGGTTGGAGAATACGCCCCAGAAATCGTGGAAGTTGCCCACCGGATACCAATCCTGTTTACCTACGCCGTAGAAGAATGCGCGGAGGTCGAAGCCCCTATAAGCCGCTTCAACCGTGAAGCTGTAGGGCAGGCGGGCGCTGGTGTTACCGATAATGATACGGTCGCCCGGATCGTTCACCGTACCGTCTCCGTTTGTGATTTGGCTATCTCCGTTCAGGTCTCTGAATTTCAGGTCTCCTTCGTAAACGGTCCGGCTGTTGTCTTCTTCGGCCACGTTGGTCTGGTCTATCTTTGCCTTGCCGGTAGGAATTCCGTCGGCATCAAGCACCAGGTCGTCTTTATGCAGGAAGCCGTCGGTTACGAGACCCCATATTTCACCTATCTCCTGTCCTTCATAGTAGTTTGCCGTACCGCGTCCGGTATTGATAGACTTTGTAGGGTTGTCAAACTTCGTTACATAAGTACGCGCATCAGACAGGTTGACTGTTACGCCCACTGTCAGCGGCGAACCGCCTACATTGAATTTATCGTTATAGCCCAGGGTGATTTCCCATCCCTGCGTTTTCAGGTCGCCTGCATTCTCTTTCGGGATGTCTGCCCCGAACACGGCGGGGAGTTCCTTGCCTTGCACCAGCATGCCTTCCGTATAGCGGGTATATTTATCCAGCGACAGGTTGAGGCGGTTGTTCAGCATCGTCAGGTCGAGACCGAAGTTGACGGTACGGACAGTTTCCCATGTCATATCGGCGGCTACTACGCCGGGTGTCTTTACGTACAAAGACATAGCCCCGTTGACAGGAAGCGCCAGATAGTCTGTCCCCATTGTAGCGATATAGGGATAATAGCCTGACAATACCTGGTTGCCGAGCACCCCATAAGAAGCTCTTAGCTTGAACTGGTCTATCTTTGCTGCTTCGGCAATGGGCTTCACAAACTTTTCCTGCGAAACAACCCATCCGAGCGAACCGGAAGGGAAGAATCCGAAGCGGCTGTCTTTCGCAAAGCGGCTGGTGCCGTCGTAGCGCCCGTTCAGTTCCAGCAAATACTTATTGTCGAAAGCATAATTGACGCGTCCGAACGTACCGCGAAGGGCCAGTTCTTCAATCGTCTCTGCCGTCTGAATGGCTCCTGTAGACAGGTTTATCGTAGGCAGGCTGTTGCTTATCATATCTGCGCGCATGATCCATGAAGATACGTTTTTGGTATGTTCCTGGTTGAATCCCAGCATGGCGTGTACTGCATGTTTTCCGCCGAATGTCTGGTTGTAGTCGGTATATACGTTGTACACCTGATATTGGTTCAACATAGACCGGGTGTATGCATAGTTTGTGCCATTCCCGAACGAGCTCATATCCGTATTTCCCACGTCGCCATATACATCATACTGAATCGGCATGCCGGGGCCCGGCCTCCAGCCGACAGGGTAATGTTCGGCTTTCGTATTGGAGTCGGTGAAGCGGAAATTAGCGTCTGCCTTAACTGTCCAGATATTCTTGATAATATCGATCGTTGTGTTCAGCAGGATGTTTGTCTGGTTCCAGTTTTCAATTTTGCGTCCGCCTTCTTCTACCAGGCCGATAAGGTTGGCTCCGTTATAGCCATACGTACCATCCGGATTATAGATAGCGCGCATAGGGTTGCGGGAGATCTGCCAGAAATATTTCTCAACGCCTGCTTCGGGTTGATCGTATTTCTGATAGTTGAAAGACAGGTTGCTGCCTATTTCCCACCAGTCGGTTAGTTTGAATGAACCATTCCCGCGGATGTTCAGGCGGTCGAGGCCGTCATTGCCGTAACGCATCATCCCATCCTGGTGATAGTATCCGCTGCTGATGGCATAAGACATCTTGTCGGTTTTGTTGGCAATGCGCACGTTTGCATTATAGGTGGGAGAGACATCGCGCAGGAAAGCGTCGTTGTAGTCAATATCCTGATACCAGGCCCATACGCCGTTTGTATTGTATAAGCCGGACAGATAACCGTCTAAGCCTACCACGCGGTAAGCCGGATATTGATCGGGATTCGCCTGCATATTTCTTACATAGTCGAACTCTGCATCGTAGAACAAAGGCCTGCGTGTAGACGACGGATTAGCCAGCGTCATGTGTACCAGCGGATCGTGGATCAGTTCGGGCAAGGTAGAGAATGTACGAACGCCGGCTGTTGCATCGGCGCTGATCTCCAGCTTGTTCGTCTTTGCCTGCCTGGTGGTTACCAATACAACGCCAAAAGAAGCGCGGCCTCCATAAATGGCAGCCGAAGCGGCGTCTTTCAGAATAGATACACTCTCGATATCGTCTGGGTTAATACGCGAAAGTTCATCCGGGCTGACGGGTACGTTGTCTACCAGGATCAAGGCGCTACCGCCGTTGATGGATGTAAATCCGCGGATGTTGATAGCCGGCGAACTATTGGCGCGGCCGGTCGTATTGATGATATTTACGTTGGCTGCCACACCCTGCAACGCCTGATTGACGTTCGTGATCGGACGGCCTTCAATCGCTTTCGCCCCGACCGACTGTACGGCGCCTGTTAAATTCGCTTTCCGCTGCACGCCATAGCCTACTACAACTACTTCGTCTATCAATTGGGCATCGTCTCCCAGCGTTACGTTGATCGTAGTTCTATAGCTGACAGCTACTTCTTCCGTTTTATATCCGATATACGAAAATACCAATACTTCCTCATATCCGGTTACCTGGATAGTATAATTACCCTCAAAATCCGTCATTGTCCCATTGGCTGTGCCTTTTACCAGCACGTTTACGCCGACAAGGGGTTCGCCGTAGGTGTCTGAGACAACTCCTTTCACAAATCTGCTTTGTGCAAATCCGGGTAGGCTGCACAATAACAAAAACAAAGCAAATAAGAGCGGAGACATCCTTTTCATACCAACTTTTCTGTTTTCCTTAGTTAACATAGATTTTAAAATTAGATTATAAATTTAAGACTGATTAAAGCGGATACCGGATGAGTAGTATACCCGACCCGATACCCTTTCCCCAAAATAAGGGAAGAATAACAAAGAGACCACAATTTATTTCATAGGCAACGGGTTTAAAAGATTAACAGAAGTATAAAATTGTGTGCGATGACACAACGCGAATATATGAATTATTTAAAATATATTCACCCTTCTGTCTGAAACTTAACTTAGATTAACTTATTGTATACAAATGTCATTAACAATAATGAAAATCCCTTCATACGACTCACTCCTTTCTTAATTCGCCACAAAACAAGAGCAAAAAAGTTTCTTTATGATTAACGTAACGTTAAGTTTTTTATAAAAAACGGTTTTTGTTTAGAAGCGTATGTTATAATTAGTAACTTTACGCCAAGTATAACTAATCTATGATCAATGAAATGAAATACACTAAACAGATGAGAAAGCATATCCTCTTCATTTTATTAGTAAGCCTTTGTTGCGGATTGCCGGCGCAATCGAGACCCACCATTTATGATGAAGACAACGTACCCGCCTATACGCTGCCGGATCCGCTTATATGTAACGACGGTACTAAAGTAACCACCGTTAAACAGTGGGAAAACCAAAGGCGTCCTGAAATAATGGAGTTATTCGCTTCGCAGGAGTATGGCCGTACCCCGGAAGAGAGAATAGATGTAACGTACGAAACGCTGTCGGAAGATCCAACATTCCTGAACGGGAAAGCTACAGCCTGGCAAGTGAAATTCACCTTTACGAACGGGCGGAAGTCAATAGACGCCGTTTTGTTGCTCGTCCTTCCCAATTCCCAGACGGGCAAAGCCCCGGTATTTATCTCTTACAATTTTAAAAGCAACCAGGGTACCCGCCCAGATGCTTCAATCGATGCAGTCATTGAACGCGGTTATGGGGCGGCAACCCTGTCTTACCAGGATATTTATCCTGACAAACCGGGTATGGAGGAGCAAAGCGTCGTATCGCTGTTTGCGTCGTATACGGCTACTAAGCAATCGCCGGATAGATGGCAGGCTTTGGGAGTATGGGCGTGGGGGTTAAGCCGCATTGCCGATTATCTTGAGACGCAGGAGCGGGTTGATGCAAACAAGCTGATCGTCATGGGGCATTCCCGCCTCGGCAAAGCCACCCTTTGGGCCGGAGCTCAAGACAAGCGATTCAGCCTGGTGATCTCTAACAATTCCGGTTGTGGAGGAGCAGCTCTTTCCAAACGTGCGTATGGCGAAACCGTCGGAAAGATCACAAACGCCTTTCCGCATTGGTTCTGCCCTTCTTTCGCAAACTATTCGGACAAAGAAGCGGATATGCCTTTCGACCAGCATGAACTGATCGCCCTGATAGCTCCCCGCCCTGTCTATATCGCAAGTGCGGAGGATGATAAATGGGCCGACCCCAGAGGAGAGTACCTCGCAGGGTATTACGCCGGCCCGGTATATGAATTGTATAAGCTGAAAGGACTTGATTCAGACAGTCCGCCTGCCGTAAACCATCCCGTTATGAATACGATAGGATACCATATCCGTTCAGGCGGCCACGATGTTACCAGTTATGACTGGATGCGTTTTATGGATTTTGCAGATAGTCATTTATGAGACGTTTCCGACATGAATAAGAAAGAGGCTTTAAACCTGATCCTGCTGAACGCCGCCCGGAAAGTTCATTATGCTGATTGGAACTGGAAAGGGGTAAACAGCCCCTTTGCCCGGTTATATATGGTAGAAAGTGGGTATGCGAAGATTATCATTCCCGAAGGGTCTTTCACGATACAGCCGGGGTATCTGTACCTGGTCCCTTCTTTTGTGACCCATAGCTATGAGAACAACAGTACGTTTGTGCTGTATTACCTGCATATTTACGACGAACAGAATATCTTCGACAGGCTGAACTTCCCGTTTGAAATCCCGGCCAACGAAATAGACGCCCTGCTGATGAAACGCCTGCTGTTCATCAATCCGGGAAGGGGCCTGAAACGGTCTGACCCGGACTCTTACGACAACTTCCCTACATTGATGCAAAGCATCGCCCGCAACAACGAATATTCTCTCGATACGGTAGTAGAAACAAACGGGATATTACTACAGTTATTCTCCCGGTTCTTAGGAAAATCCTTCGCCAAACAAGATGTGAAAGACGAACGGATCATAAAAATACTACGCCATATCAGAGAGAACGTCAGCCGGGAGATAACGATAGAAGAACTGGCCTCTATCTGCTACCTCTCTAAAGACCATTTTATCAGGCTCTTTAAGAAAGAAAACAACTGCACCCCCTTGCAGTATATCAACCAGAAAAAGATAGAAAAAGCGCAACTGATGCTCACCGTAGGCGGAAAGTCTATCAAAGACATCGCCTTCAGCCTTTCCTTCAACGAAATATCATACTTCCACCGCCTTTTCAAAAAGATAACCGGCAAATCCCCCCACCAATACAAAAAACAATCCTCCCTGGAAAAGAAGCTGGAAATGTAACGTCCACCTTTTCGGCATCACTACTTAACTCCCTGACTACTCTTTAAAAACATGTTCACCCGAGCCTGCTTCTATGGCTCCTTTTCCCGGCAATACGATCGTTGCTGTTGTATTGGCGGGGATTTTTACTTTTAGGGTAAATACGCCGTTTTCGATTTTCCATTCGGAGGCAATTTCTCCCTTGATGGAATTGTATGAGCCTTTCGCCCAGGTCAGCGAGCCGCCCGGACGTGGGTGGATGGTAAAATGTTCGTATCCGGGATGTGTATCGTCGGGATTAATTCCCAGGATATGCCTGAACATCCATTCTCCTACGGCGCCGAAAGCTACATGATCCAGCGAGTTCATGCTTGACTCCTGGATACCCCGTCCGGGCACTACAGCGTCCCAGCGTTCCCAAATGGTGGTTGCGCCGGCGTTTATCGGGTAGATCCATGAGGGGAAACGTTCTGATTCGAGCAGGCGGTAAGCGATGTCTGTACGTCCGTAGTTCACCAGTTCCTGCATCAGCATGGGGGTAGTGATGAAGCCTGTCGAAATCCGGTAGTCGTATTCTTCGATACATTCCAGTAGATGGGCAAACGCCTTGTCGCGCAGGTTTTGCGGGAGCAGGCCAAAGTGGAGGGCAAGCGCGTAAGTTCCCTGCGTATTTCCTTCGATATAGCCGTCGTCTCTGACGTACAGGGTATTTATTTTCGTTCGTATCTTGTCTGCCAATTCTCCGTAATGCAGTGCGTCGGTTTCGTATCCAAGCGTTTGAGCTATATCCGACAGCGTTTGAGCGGCATAAGCAAAAAAGGCTGTAGCGAAAAGGTCGTCGATGATGCTTCCGCGTGTTGTGCTGTAAGTCGGGTCGGGTGGATTGTCAATCGTATTGGCATTCAGCCAGTCGTTATTGTGGTTATGGCGGACTTTCCATATCAGATCCGGGTTCTCCCTTTCCGTGGCATCTACATGTTTTTTCATGGCGACGTAGAGCTCACGGATGGCGCGGGTGTCGTTATAGTTTTGATACATCCGCCAGGGTATCACCAGGGCGCCTTCCGCCCATCCGGGCGCGCCGATCCATCCATCCCAGAAATTCTCATGAGCCAGCGAGGGGATCATGGAAAAGAACTGTCCGTTGCAGGCATTCTCATTCAGGTCGTGGGCGTACTTTGTGTAAAAAGCCGCCATATCCATATTGAACATACTGCTTTGGCAGAAGATGAGGATGTCGCCCACCGCCCCTGTACGTTCGTCGCGCGAAGGATTGTCGTGGATAATGCTGTACATATTGTTGCGCTGTGTCCATACAATGTTCTGATACAGGTGGTTCAGCTTTGGGTTTGAACATTCGAACGTACCTGCCAGCGCTGGGTCGGAGGAGACTGCTTTGGCGGAAATCATGTCTGCCGTCAGCCTATCCAGCCCCGAAACTTCGGCA
>JAISCM010000169.1 GCA_031265595.1 Tannerellaceae bacterium | reverse complement strand
TGGATAAAAAGATAACAGACGAAGCCAATGCCATCATTGATGACTTTAGTAATATGGAAGACCGGAAAGCTATTGTAGTGTATAATCCGGGATGGCATAAGGGAGTGATCGGCATCGTAGCTTCGCGTCTGACCGAAAAGTATTACCGCCCTGCCGTGGTGCTTACCAAATCGTCTGAACTTATTACCGGCTCGGCCCGTTCGATCACAGGGTTCGACATATATAAAGCCATTGAAAACTGTCGTGATTTATTGGAGAACTTCGGAGGACATACGTATGCCGCAGGTTTATCGCTGAGAGAAGAAAATCTGGACATTTTTACAAACCGTTTCCTTGAATTGGCCAACGTAGAGATCGATACGGAACAGATGATACCCCAGCTCGACATCGATGTAGTGATAGAGCTAAAAGATATTACCCAGAAATTTGCAAATGACCTGAAGAGAATGAATCCGTTTGGCCCGGACAACCAGAAGCCGGTATTCTGTAGTTTAAGCGTCAGGGATTATGGAACGAGCAAGCTGGTAGGAAAGGAATCAGACCATATCAAACTGGAGCTTATCGACGACAGCTCGAAGATACCGGTACATGCCATTGCCTTTGGGATGAGCGAACATTTCGACTACATCAAGTCTATGAAACCGTTTAATATATGCTACACCCTCGAAGAGAATACATATAATGGTATGACAACGCTTCAATTGTTCATTAAAGACATACGGACTAACGTTTTGTAAAAGAAGGTGGACGTCTACCATACTATATTACAACGCTATTGGGGATACGCTTCTTTCCGCCCCTTGCAGGAAGACATTATCCATTCGGTAGCTGCTAAAAAAGATACGCTCGGGCTGATGCCTACCGGAGGGGGAAAGTCTATAACCTTTCAGGTGCCGGCATTAGCGATGGAGGGTATTTGTATTGTTGTTACCCCCCTGATCGCTTTAATGAAAGACCAGGTAGATAATCTTCGCCGGCTCAGGATCAAGGCTACCGCCGTGTATTCGGGCATGACTCGCCAGGAGATCATCAAGCAATTGGAAAACTGTATCTTCGGCGATTATAAATTCCTGTATGTATCGCCCGAACGCTTGTCTACCGAGATATTCAAAGCGAAGCTTCAGGCAATGAATGTATCCTTATTGGTGGTAGACGAAAGCCATTGTATATCGCAATGGGGATACGACTTCCGCCCTTCTTACCTTACCATTGCCGATATTCGCGAGGAGCTGCCCGGGGTTCCGGTACTTGCCTTAACGGCTACGGCTACTCCGGATGTTATAGATGATATTCAGGATAGGCTTCTCTTTAAAGAAAAGAATGTTTTCCAGAAAAGCTTTCTCCGGAAAAACCTGTCTTATATTGTCCGCCGGAGCGACGATAAGCTGAGTGTGCTGCTTCGGATACTTCAGAGCGTTTCGGGCAGCGCTATTGTATATGTACGCAATAGAAAACGGACAAAAGAAATAGCTACCGTATTGCAGCAAGCCGGTATTTCGGCCGGTTTCTTCCATGCCGGGCTTAACAGAGAGGAGAAGACGCGTTGCCAGAATAGCTGGAAAAGCAACGAATGCCGTGTGATCGTTTCTACCAACGCCTTTGGAATGGGGATAGACAAACCCGATGTGAGGCTGGTTGTCCATATAGATATGCCGGGATCGCTGGAAGAATATTTTCAGGAAGCCGGAAGGGCCGGAAGGGATGAAGAAAAAGCATACGCTGTAGCCTTATGCAATGGAGCCGATAATGCCAAACTAAAGAAACGCCTGTCTGATGAATTCCCGGACAAAGAATTTATTTATCGTGTATACGAAGCATTGGGTAATTACTTCCAGATAGGCGTTGGGTATGGATTTGAAACGGTTCGCGAGTTTTCATTAACAGACTTCTGCCACGTTTTCCGCTTCTCTATATTGCAGGCGCATCATGGGTTAAAGATTTTAGAATTGGCAGGATATATAGAATATACGGAAGAGATAGATAATTCGTCCCGGTTGATTTTTACCGTTACCCGTGATGATCTGTACAAATACCTTAATCAGGATAAAAAGACGGACGACGTTATTCAGGCAATCCTTCGTTCGTATACCGGTTTGTTCGCCGATCATGTCTATATAGACGAGGCGCTGATCGCTACCCGCTCCAATGTTTCCCAGCAAGATATATATACCATACTTACCGGTTTGTCTAAATATCGTATTGTAAACTATATACCTCGTAAAAAAACGCCTCTTATTATTTATAAGCAATCCAGGGAAGAACAGAAATACCTCAGCATCCCGCGTGCCGCTTATGAGAAACGCAAAGAGCGGTTTGAATACCGTATTGGGAAAGTATTGGAATATATCAATGAAGAACATATCTGCCGTAACAGGATGCTGCTGCATTATTTCGGAGAAAAGAATACGAAAGATTGCGGTTGTTGCGACATTTGTTTGGCAAAGAATGAATCGGGGTTAAAGAATGTGGAGTTCAATACCATTAAAGAAGCCTTGTGCGAAATCCTTACTGCTCAGCCCAAACATGTCAAGTCTATAACCGAAACGCTTCCTTTCCCTGTAGAAAAGAGCATTACTGTTATTCGTTTCCTTGCCGAGCATGATGAACGTTTCGTACTGAGAGACGGGTATTTTTCATTGGTCGATCCATAAAAAAGAGCGCTTTCATAAACGCTCCTTTTATTCTTTTCTGAAGAAAGGGTGAATGATGGGGTTCGAACCCACGACCCTCGGAACCACAATCCGATGCTCTAACCGGCTGAGCTACAATCACCATGTTTTGCCTTATAGACTATGTCTTTAAAAGACGGTGCAAAGATAGGTATTTACTTTTATAATCCAAATCTTTGGCTTTTAAAAATGCAGGGCCGGATAGATTATTTGTATATCGTCTTTTTACCTGCCAACAGGGTATTACGCATTAATGATATGATGGTCATCGGGCCAACGCCTCCGGGTACGGGCGTGATGTAAGCGCATTTGGGGGATACTTCGTCGAACTTCACATCGCCGGTCAGCTTAAAGCCGCTTTTTGTTGATGCGCTGGGTACCCGTGTTGTACCTACATCAATCACCACAACGCCCTCTTTTACCATATCTGCTTTTAAAAATTCGGGAACTCCCAATGCTGCAATGATAATATCGGCGCTCAGGCACATCTCTTTCAGGTTCTGCGAGCGGCTGTGGCAGACCGTCACCGTACAATCGCCGGGGTAAGCTTTCTGCATCATCAGGGTAGCCATCGGTTTGCCTACAATATTGCTTCTTCCCAGCACGACGCAGTGTTTCCCTTTCGTCTCTATCCCGTAGCGTTTGATCAATTCGAGGATGCCGGCAGGCGTGGCCGATACAAAGCAGGGCAATCCGATAGACATACGCCCTACATTAACCGGGTGAAAGCCATCCACATCCTTGCGGTAATCAATGGCTTCAATGATCTTCTGTTCGGATATATGTTTCGGAAGGGGAAGCTGTACAATAAAGCCGTCTACATCCGGATCATTATTCAGGCGTTCTACACAAGCCAGCAGCTCTTCTTCTTTCACATCCTCTTCGTAACGGATAAGGGACGATTTAAAACCAACTTCTTCACAGGTACGTACCTTAGAAGCAACATACGTTTCGCTTCCTCCATCATGCCCTACCAATACGGCTACCAAATGAGGAGCCTTTCCTCCCGCTTCCTTTATCAGGGCAACTTCCTCAGCAATTTCTTTCTTTATCTGGGCTGCAACAGCCTTTCCATCTATTAATTCCACGTTGATTATTTTGATTGACTACTTTTTCCTAAGCGATGGCATTTTCTTGCCTCCGGCTTTCGCTGTGGTAAGCATTTTCATCATTTTGCGTGTTTCGTCAAACTGTTTGATAAGTTTGTTTACGTCCTGCACGGTTGTTCCGCTGCCTTTGGCTATACGCTGGCGGCGCGAGCCGTTTAATATGGAAGGATTCGTACGTTCCTGAACAGTCATCGAATAGATGATCGCTTCAATACTCTTGAAGGCATTGTCGTCTATATCCATATCCTTTATTGCTTTGCCTACGCCCGGGATCATCGAAGCCAAGTCTTTCAGGTT
>JAISCM010000155.1 GCA_031265595.1 Tannerellaceae bacterium | reverse complement strand
GCTGAGGTAAATACTATTTTTACTTCTTCTTCTATTAAAATTTGTATGACTGATTCTATTTCGGGATACAGCAAAGGGACGTTCACTCCAAAAGGCTTTCCGGTGGCGTTTTTGCATTTCCGGATGTGCTCGCGAAGTACTTCCGGGTGCATCGAGCCGGCTCCCAGCAAACCCAATCCGCCGGCGTTACTTACGGCCGAAGCTAACCGCCAACCGCTACACCAAACCATTCCCCCCTGTATTACAGGATACTTAATTCCGAACAACTCACAAATTCTATTATTCATAGTAATGACATTTTTGTTATTATAAAACAAAAATACCCAATTTACCGGACATTCTTCATTTTTTATTCAACTATTCGTTTAATGTGACTGGAAATATTCGTTTCTTCGCATCCACAGAAAAACGAACGCTGACTTTTTTATGGAGAAAATAATTTATGATCTGGCTTTCAATCAGGAGAAAAAACTTACGGCGGAAGGAGAAGCCCTGATCCTGGTTGAAGCTGTCCGGGATAATGAAAAGAGATACTTATCAACCAAAGTTTTCATCAGGCCGGATCAATGGGATAGCTCAAAACGTGAAGTGAGAAATCATCCGAACATGAAGACCCTGAATAAATATTTGTATGATTTGATTGCTGCATTAGAGAAAAGGGAGCTGGATATGATACTGAAAGGAGAGCGCTTTGAGCTGGACGATGTATTGGGAAATAAGCCACAGCATCTGTCTTTCATAGATTTTATGAACAGAGAAATAGGATTGAGCCATTTAAAATTCTCCACACAGAAGAATCATTATTCCACATTAAAAGTGTTGTCTCTCTATAAGCCGGATCTATTGATCCACGAACTCACCTATACCTTTTTATGTGATTTTGAATCGTTTCTGCTTGATAAAGACTATCACATAAATACAATCTCAAAGCACATGAGGCATTTGAAGCGTTATGTCAACCTTGCCATCAACAAAGATTTATTTGACATCGTTAAATACCCCTTTCGCAAATATAAAATACATCATGTAGAAAGCCCGAGGGTACATCTTACGCCGGAAGAATTGAAAAAGTTTGAAAAAATAGATGTAGGAAAAAGAAAAGCGCTAAGGAAGGCGCTGGATATTTTTTTATTTTGTTGCTATACGGGATTGCGCTTTTCGGATATAGTAAAGATAAGAAGGGATAACTTCCAATATATCGACGGTAAATTATGGTTGATATTCTCGTCTACCAAAACAAAAGCAGACATCCGCCTGCCTGTTTATTTATTGTTTGAAGGCAAGGCAGTAGCCCTGTCTGAAAAATATACGGTAAACCCTTCCTTTTTCGATATCGACATCAATTCAAATTCCAATATAAACAAACAATTACGGGTCATTTCGCAATTAGCAGGGATAAAGAAAAATATCTCGTTTCACACAGCCCGTCACACAAACGCCACATTATTGCTTTATAATGGCGCCCATATAACAACCGTACAAAAACTATTAGGCCATAAAAGTGTAAAAACAACCGAAATCTACAGTAAGATTATGGATATGACAATTGTACGCGACCTCGAAAAAATATATTAAATATAGAAGTTCCGCAAGAACTTTGGTAATTTCGTATGTGGGGATGAGTCCCCAGGAAGTAAATGTACAGTCAACGGTTCATGTGCGTTTGCAATCCGATACACAACGGCTTGATGAAGTGGTGGTGACAGCATTAGGTATCAAGAAAAGTGAGAAGATATTAGGGTATGCTGCATCTACCGTCAAGTCTGACGATATTAATTCATCCCAATCCGGCTCTGTGATGGGTAGCCTTGCAGGTAAGGTGGCTGGTGTGAATATTTCCGGTGCAGGTTCTACCGGTGTTTCTCAGAATGTATTGATCAGAGGCGTTTCCTCCCTGACGGGGAGCAATCAGCCTCTTTATATTGTTGATGGCGTGCCGATTACGAATGAACGTAGTGCGGGCGCTACAAGTACAACGAATATCTCGGCAGACTTTGGTAACTCTGCCAATGATATTAATCCGGAGAATGTTGAGTCTGTAACCATTCTGAAAGGCGCTTCTGCAACCGCGTTATATGGTTCGCGTGCAGCTAACGGGGTTATTATGATCACCACGAAGAAGGCCGATAAAGAAAAACTTACAGTATCTTATAACGGCGCTTTTACAGCATCAAATGTACTTCGTGTAATGCAGACGCAAGACTTATTCGGACAAGGATGGGGCTCTTGGTCTCGTGATGAAAACGGCTCGTGGGGACCGCGTTTGGATGGTTCTGTCAGAGAATGGGGATCCGATCAATTGGCAACTCCTATGACCAAGCCGTATTCTTATGTAAAAAATAATCTGAGGGATTTCTATCAGGTAGGCCTTGAGATGAACAACGGCGTCACGGTTCGTTATGGAACGGCTAATGCCGGGGTGGTTGCTTCTTATAGCAATCTTTCATCGAATGGTATTCTTCCGAATAATGGCGATCAATATTCAAGAAACAATTTCTTCCTCCGTGGGTATGCCAATGTGAATAAGTTTACGCTGGATGCTTCTATGGAATACAACAGAAAGGATATCAACCGTGTACAGGATATGGATATGGAATTGTTGCAGCATGCGGTGGATGTTGGCTATACGCAGATGAAGGATTACAATGACGAACGCTATAATACGGATAACTACTATACGTTCTATGCAAATAATCCATATTGGATGATTGATAATTTCCGCTATCAATATCAGGATGATAAACTAAGCGGCAGGGTTGAATTAGGTTACGAAATTATTCCGGGCCTGAAAGCGACGGGCCGTCTGGGGGGAGATTTCACAACGGAAAGACCAAAGGATATGCGGGCTAAAGTAAGCTATGCAGAAAACTCGTATAGTGATTTAGGAGGGAAAAACCCCGAATTAGGCTATTATAGTGAATTTACCCATAGCCGTTCTCAAATTGATGCGCTTGCGTTTTTAGGCGCCGATTACCGGGTAGGTGATTTTTCAATCGGTGGTACGCTGGGCTGGAACCTGAACGTGAGAAGTTGGAGTTATACAGGAGGTACTGTAGACGGCCTGGATATTCCGGGATGGTATAATTTGTTGAATACGACCTCTTCGGCTGTTTCCGATACCTACCAGCAAAACAGGCGTTTGATTGGCGCATTAGGAACTGCGGAAGTGGGCTTCAGGGATTACCTGTTCCTGAACCTTTCGGCAAGAAATGACTGGTCGTCTACCTTGCCGATCGATGCAAACAGCTTCTTTTATGGAGGCGCAAACCTTTCCTTCCTGTTGACAGAGCTTTTTCAGGATTTGAGATCGTCTCATGTTGATTTTCTTAAATTACGTGCAGCAGTTGGCCAAACGGGTAACGATGCCGGTACATACCGTACCACAAGCTGGTTTACTCCTCTGACCTCAAGTACCTATTACTATACCCGTCTTCCGATAGGGGGCGTATCCGGTTTGAGTGAAAACAACCGTTTACCCAATACAAACCTGAAACCGGAGATCTCTACGGAATATGAAGTGGGTATAACCGGTAATTTCTTCCAGAACAGAGTAGGCCTTGATGTTGCTTATTATAATAAACAGACAAAAAATCAGATTATCAGCGCAAACGTTCCTCCTGAAACAGGCTATACCACCGAAACTAAAAATATCGGGAAAATAGAAAACAGAGGGCTCGAATTATTAGTAGACGTTACGCCCGTGCGTACCAAAGACTGGGACTGGAACATAGGCTGGACTTTTGCTAAAAACTGGAGCGAAGTGAAAGAATTATGGGAAGGAACAGACACCTATCCGTTAGGCTACTGGACAAGCTACCGTGGCGTAGAATTTATGGCTATCGTTGGCGAGCCTGTAGGCGTTTACCGGGTTCCGGCTGCCGCCAAAGTAGAAGAAGGCCCTTATAAAGGCTATACGATTGTAAATACGAACGGGTTTATTACAGCGAGCAATACGGAAAAAGATGTGTTGGGAAATATGAATCCTGATTTTACCATGGGATTCAATACCACCTTAAAATACAAAGACCTTTCATTGAGAATTGTCGGCGACTGGCGTAAAGGCGGGCTGATGTATTCGTCTACCGCTTATATATCTCACTTTAATGGGAACTCTACCCAGACCGTGTTCAACGAGCGTAACTCTTATGTTGTTCCTCACTCAGTGAAAATAGTTAATGGAGAGTATGTTGAAAACAATATACCGGTGCTTGTGCAAAATATGCCTAATGCACAGGGGCAATATGCGTATAACCCGGAAGTGTATAGCGAGATGGTGATACCCCGAGACTATTTTAAACTCAGGGAAGTAGTATTAACCTATAAAGTACCTTCGTCTTTTTTAAGTAAAACTCCTATCTCAGCCGCTTCTATAAGCGTTATCGGGCGTAACCTGTTATTATTTACTCCTAAAATTAATAACTATATCGACCCGGAAGTAACTAATTTAGGAAATGACCTGGGCTCAATGCTTGGCGAAACTACCGGTACCAGTTCTACCCGTAATATTGGAGTTGGTTTGAATGTTACATTTTAATGATTTCAAAGGATAAATTTATGAAACTGAAAAAGATACTAATAACAACATTGATAACGGGCGTTTTAAGTACATCATTCTTTTCATGCGATGATTACTTAGATGTAAACGACAACCCGAATTACCCCACGGAAGCGACCTTACAGACATTGCTTCCTTCCATCGGGGCTACGACGATCGCCCAGATCGGCCTGAACGGCGCATTGATTGGTTCTATGTGGATGCAATATACTACGCAGGGAAACAGTACGAACCAATATAATACAACGGTAAATTTCAGCCTGACAGTAAGTTCGTATAACGCTTTCTGGACAAATGCATACGCCAATACGCTTCCCGATATTAAAATTCTTCAGCAAATGGCGGAAGAAGAAGGCGCGTGGAATTATTGGCTTATATCTAAAGTACTGGAAGCATACAACTATCATTTCCTGACGGATCTGTATGGCGATATTCCTTTTACGGAAGCGATACAAGCCAAAGAATATCCTTATCCTAAGTATGACGACAGCAAAACGGTTGTATATCCGGGTATCCTGGCGCTGCTGGATGAAGCCATTGCGAAAGAATCCGCCGCCAAGGCTGCTTCTCATCCATTGACGAAGGAAGATTATTATTTCAATGGAAATATAGACCAGTGGATAGCTTTTGCGAAGAGCCTGAAACTGAAAGTGCTATTGCGCGACTTCGAAGCGAACAAAAGTCAGATATCAGCTATTATCGAAGGCGGCGGTTTATTGGAAATAGATTGTGCAATGACGGCATTTGAAGATGCTATCAATAAGGGAAATCCGTTTTACGAATACAACATCCGCCAGTTGAATACGGTGGAAAACGTCCGTGCCTGCCATACCTTTACGGAATTTCTGATTGCAGCGAACGATCCCCGGATCGAACAATATTACGAGGTAACCAATTATGCCAGACAACAAATGGCAGCCGGAGAGGAAGTTACTATCTGGGAGAAGTATGGAGGCCTTCCTTGTGGCACAAAGCCGCCTACTGTGGAAGGAAGCGATGATGCAGTTCCTTTGATTAAATCATCCCGTTATTTGCAGGCCTATAATGATCCGGCCTATCTGATGAATAATGCGGAAGTTGCTTTTATGAAAGCCGAAGCTTATGCCCGTTTAGGTGATAAAGCCAAAGCGAAAGCCGCTTACGATGATGGCGTGACAAAAGCATTTGCCCGTTGGGGATATGACGCCTCTTCATTTATTGCAGGCGATGGCGTTTATACATTTAAAGATGCTTCCCTTGATGCAATGCTTACAAGCATCCTCATTCAGAAATGGGTGGCTGCCGCTAAAGCCAATGCCTGGGATGCATACTTCGACCGCAACCGTACCGGATATCCGAAGATCAGCAAAGCAGAAAAAGTGCGTGTAAGTAATATAACAACAGGATTGATGCCGGGCTACGAATTAGGTACCCTGGTGACTCCCGGAGATACCGAACTGCAAGCAGGGCAGATACCTTACCATTTGTTAGTGCCGCAAAACTCTTCGTCTTATAATCCGAATGCACCTGAACCGAAGCCTCTGACCGATCCCTTATGGTGGCAGGTGAAATAAGCAAGTAAAATAGTAACAATTAATAGATAGAATTTATGAAACATTTAAAATATATATTCCTGTTATTCTTATCGTTGCTGACGGTCGCTTCATGTGAAACGTATGGGGATTACAATATTGATTACACCCCTATACATCCCCTTGGCGGGCAATATAGAATCCATGTATACGATGCCTCCGGCGAAGAGATCTATACAAATTATTGTTATATAGGAAATACGGAAAACTATGCAACAGATAAATGCTGGATACGTATCGGAGCTTATAATGCCAGCGCTACACAGAACTGGTCTATCAACGGAAAGATCGATTGCAATGTAGGTGCATTAACCTTCTCGGGTTCGAATATAGAAAACCTTGCTGGTAATGTAGCTTCTTCTTCCGAGACATTTTCGGTAACAGACGGTAAAGTTGTTTTGGGCGGGTCTACCACTCCTTCGAATACAAAAAGCGATGCTATTTCTTTCACCTTTACCAATTCACGCTTTCCGGGCGAGACCTTTAAAGCAGAAGGCTACCGCTACACAGGCTGGGGTGGCGATTGATAATTGAAATAAATAGATGTAATATGGAAGCTGCTTCGGATAGAGGCAGCTTCTTTTTTTTGATGTATTGCTAAACCTTATCGGACTGTAAACTGTTCTCTTATCAAATTTTAAGTGTAGAGCTTATGGAATGGATCATTAAAACGATACAGGCGTCTCCCGAGTTGGCTATTTTCCTGACACTTGCTGTTGGGTTTGCTATCGGGCAGGTTAAAATCAAGGGGATAGGGTTGGGCTCGGTAACGGGCGTCTTGCTGGTGGGCGTACTGGTAGGGCAATTGAACATCTCGATATCACCTGTTGTTAAATCGGCTTTTTTCCTGATTTTCCTGTTTGCTGTAGGGTATAGCGTAGGGCCTCAATTCGTACGCAGCCTGAGAAAGGAAGGAATCCCGCAAATCCTTTTTGCCGTGATTGTCTGCGTAGCATGTTTACTTACAGCATGGGTAGCGGCCCTGATTGCCGGATTTGATTTAGGGAATACAGTCGGTCTGTTAGCCGGTGCGAATACGATTTCTGCGGTTATCGGAGTGGCTACGGATTCGATTGATCAACTTTCTATTACCGACGCCCAAAAGCATACGTTCATCAATGAAATACCGGTAGCGTACGCTGTTACCTATATTTTCGGCACAGCGGGCACAGCATGGTTTCTGGCTTCACTGGGCCCGAAGATATTGGGCGGGGATGTTATAAAGCAGACGAAAGAGTATGAAAAGTCGCTCGGCGGTTTGTTGCCGGGCAACGACCCTTCTCTTATGTATGCCTACAACGGAACAACCTTCAGGGTTATTAAGGCTACCAGCGACTTTTTTACACAAAACAAAACCGTCAAAGAGCTGGAAGACCTGCTGGTTGGCAAAGGATGGCCTACCTTCGTAGAAAGCATCCGGAATCAAAAAGGCGATATTGTTAACGGCCCGGCCCCTGATCAAATCATTTATCAGGGAGACAGCCTTGCGCTGAACGGCCCTATCGATACGTTAGTGGCTGATGAGACGCTGATCGGAAAAGAAGTGGCCGACCTCGAATTACTCGATTTCAGGGTAGAAACG
>JAISCM010000123.1 GCA_031265595.1 Tannerellaceae bacterium | reverse complement strand
GAGGTTATGCCCATTGTCGTCGAATTTGTGGGCAAAGCCTACGGTTCCCAGCAGATAGGTTTCGTCTATTTCATAGCGGTCGTGGCTGAGGTACATGCCTTGCTCGAAGACAGCGCCGTTGGCTCTGCGTTCTTCCGAGTAGTCAAGATTGCCATTGCGGTTTGTGCCGCCATAGCCGCCTTCTACATCCATCGTAAGCGTAGTTTTGGGCAGGGAGTAGAGCCAGCCCGTCTTGAGCGAATAGTTGTAGCCGCGGCTTCGGCGGGGGCCGTTGGAGTGCGAGGTGGTGGCGGTATCGGCTACGATGGTAGTCTTTTCCTGGTTGAAATCGCTTTTACGCACCCGTTCGATATACGAGCCGCCCAGGTACCAGCGCAATTGGTTGCCCTGCTGTGTAAGCAAGAAGTCCATCGAGCGCGAATAGACGGTACTTCCGCTCGCGTTCACCATGCCGCTGAATCCGTGCTGCGTATGCTTCTTGGTGATGATATTGATAATGCCTACGTCGCCTTCGGTATCGTGGCGGGCAGAAGGGGTGGTGATGATCTCGATGTTTTCAATATGCCCGGAAGGTATCTGCTCCAGGGCCTGCGTGCCCGAGAAGATGCTGGGCTTGCCATCTACGTATACGGCAAAGCCGCTGCTTCCGCGAAAGGTTACATTCCCTTCGGCGTCTACGCGTATGGAGGGGGTGTTTTCTAATATATCTACGGCCGAACCTCCGCCTGCCAGCAGATTGCCCGAGGCTTCGATTACTTTCTTGTCTAATTTATAAATGAGCTGTTTCTTCTGGGCTACTACTTCTACTTCGGCCAGGCCTACTTCGAGGGCTTTCATTTCGATAACGCCCAGATCGAGCGCCGGCGCCGAAGCATTCAGCAGGATATTAGCGCGTGTATATATATCAAAGCCAATTAGCCTGACGAGCAGCAGGTACTCGCCGTCGGGCAGATTACCGATAGCAAAACTCCCGTCTGCTTCGGGCAAGGTGTGCGAAACCGGCTGCTCATTCCCGTTTACAAAGAGGAGCACATCGGCAAAATCAATGGGTTTATGATTACCCGCTTCAACAATTTTCCCTTTAATTCGGGGATTACTTGCAGCATTTACAGAGGATACAAGGCAGATGAATGCCAACATGAGATAAAAACACTTCTTCATTTCATTAATCATGGATTAGTTATACGGGGCGTAAAGTTATTACATTATAGTATATGTTCCTATAGGGCAGCGCATATTTTAAGGTAAAAGCCCCCGAAACCCAGCCCAACCCCAACCCCCCAACCCCAACCCACCCCCCCGACCCCCTAAAGGGGGGGTAGAGAGAATTGTCCCTATTAACCTCCCTTATGGGGCTGGGGGGTGGGCCTTTTTGTTTACGACTGAAACTGCCCCGGGTTTACGGCTGAAACTGCCCCGGGTTTACGGTTGAAACTGCCCCGGGTTTACGGCTGAAACTGCCCCGAGTTTACGGCTGAAACTGCCCCGGGTTTACGGCTGAAACTGCCCCGGGTTTACGACTGAAACTGCCCCGAGTTTACGACTGAAACTGCCTCGGGTTTACGACTGAAACAAACCCGGCGAAACGATCAGGGAGGGACAATAGGGACGGTAGGGACTTTGGGGACTTTGGGGACAATCCTCTCGCCCCCCCTTTAGGGGGTTGGGGGGTGGGTTGGGGTGGGTTGGGGTGGATTGGGGGGGATTGGGGGGGCGAATTGGGGTGGGTTTGCGGAGGGTGAACTATTTATAAAAAACGTAACGATACATTAATAGGAAAGAAACTTTTTTTTCGTTACTTTACGGCGAATCTAAAAACAAGTAAATCGTATGAAGAGATTTTTTTTATTCGTAATGACGATTTGGGGTATAAACGCTTTTATATCCGCGCAGGTTACCACATCGTCGATAAGTGGCAGGGCAACCGATGCAAACAATGAAGCCATAATAGGCGCTACCGTGCAGGCGGTACACGAGCCCTCGGGCGCTTACTATGGCGGGGTAACAAACACCGACGGCCATTATACGATCCAGGGCATGCGGGTAGGCGGGCCTTACAAGGTGGAGATTTCGTATATAGGGTACGAAACGGCGGCGTTTACCGGTATCACACTGAAATTAGGCGGGACTACCGACATTTCGGTCAAACTAAAAGAATCGTCCGAGCTACTGGGCGAGGTAGTGATCTTCGGCCAGTCGGGCGTTGATGCAAGCAAAACGGGCGCTGCCATGAGTATGAATGCCGAGCAGATAGGCCGTATGCCTTCTATCACAAGCAGTATTGCGGATATTCTCCGGCTGAACCCGCAGATAAGCATCAGCAGCAACGGCGCCATGTCTTTTGCCGGGACGAACAATCGCTATAACAGTTTTCAGATAGACGGGGCGATGAATAACGACGTATTCGGCCTCACGGCCAACGGCTCGAACGGAGGGCAGGCCGGCGCCCAGTCGGTATCTATGGAAACGATTGAACAGATACAGGTAAACGTAGCGCCATACGACGTACGCCAGTCCGGATTTACGGGAGGGGCCATCAATGCCATCACCAAATCGGGCACAAACACCTTTCACGGCTCCGTATACGGCTTTGGGAACAACCAGAGCCTCATCGGCAAAAAATACCTGATGATGAACGGAGAAAGCAGCGAAGCATACGACAAGCAAAGCGAATACCGGGCAGGCGTCACCCTGGGTGGGCCCCTCATCAGGAACAAGCTATTCTTCTTTGCCAACTACGAAAGCGCAAACAAGACATATCCCGACGCATACGGCCTGGGCGCTGCCGCATCGAGAGTAGACGCCGAACAGGCCAAAGAGATTCTGGCCAACGTAAAAGAACAGGCACAGGCGCAGGGCGTAACCTACAATGGCGGCTTTAGCGATTCGGATGTGTATACAAAATCTGACAAGGCCGGCGTTAAGCTGGACTGGAACATAAACGACCGGCATAAGGCCTCTCTGCGCTGGAGCATGGTATCGGCCCGGCAGTTGAACATGAGCAGCACGGCCACGAACCTCAATACGTCGGACTATGCCTACGACTTCGTTTCGCGAACGAACTCGTTCATCGCCGAACTGCAAAGCCGCCTCTCGGATAAGGTAAGCAACGAGTTTCGCGCCTCTTTCGTACGTGTGCGCGACC
Source organism: Tannerellaceae bacterium (assembly GCA_031265595.1). Next base: position 2,621 of record JAISCM010000123.1, on the reverse strand, counting down.
GGCGCGACCCGGGCAACCCCTTCCCCATGATCAGCATTGCAAACATAGGAGGCGGCAGCGTGAATATCGGCAACGAACGCTCTTCGATGCTGAACGGCCTCAACCAGGACATCTGGTCGTTTACCGACAACCTTACCCTGTATCAAGACGACCATACCTTTACATTCGGTACGCACAATGAGTTTTCCAACTTCACCAACCTGTTTATACAAGACGCCTACGGCACCTATAACTTTAATAATATGGACGACTTCCTGGCAGGTAAGATCAATCAATACCGCTTCTCGCAGGCCAACGTAGCCGTAACCGGCGATCCCCACTGGGAAGCCGCCTTCAGCGCAGGCCAGTTAGGCTTCTATGCACAAGACAAATGGAATGCAAGCGATAAGTTAGACCTTACGCTGGGCATCCGCATGGACATCCCCCTGTTTTTCGACACGCCGGCAGAGAATGCCGGATTCAACGGATATGCCGCCTCCAAAGGCTGGGGCTATCAAACAAACCGGAAACTGAGCAGTTCGCCCCTGTTCTCTCCCCGCCTGGGCTTCCGCTATACGATAGATAACGACAGCCGGTTTATCCTCCGCGGAGGCGCCGGCATCTTCACCGGCCGCGTCCCGTTTGTATGGCTGAGCAATAATTTCTCGAACACGGGCATCCAGCTATCCAGCTACAATACGTCCGCAACGGGAGACCTGTCTTTGATCTTAGACCCAAACAAGCAGACGGCCAATGCAAACAAACTGGCGGCAGGCGGTAGCCAGCTTATCAACGTATTCGCCAAAGACTTCAAATTCCCTCAAACCATGCGCGTAAACTTAGGCCTCGACGTTGAATGGGCAGGCATCGACTGGACAGCCGAAGCCATCTATTCAAAAACACTGAATGATATCCTGTATCAGGAACTGGCATACGACCCGAACGGAAAGACGGTAGCCCAGACATATCCAAGCCTGAGCTTCGACCAACGCCCGATGTTTGAAAATGTCACCGGTGGAAGCGCCTATTCACATATCTATGCCCTGTCGAACACAAACAAAGGGTATTCTTACAACCTCTCCTTAAAGGGCGAGAAGAAGTTAGACATAGGGCTCGACCTCATGGCTTCCTATACCTTTACCCGCTCCAAGTCTGTCAATAGCGGAACGTCTTCCGTTGCCCAATCGAACTGGAATTATAATTATACCCGGAGCAATCCGAATGATCCCGAACTTGGCTTCTCGGCGTTTAATTTCCCGCATCGTATCAATGCCTCCGTGTTCTATCATAAAAGTTATGCCAAGTCATGGACTACGGTGGCCGGCCTGATTTATACCGGTTCGTCGGGAGCCCCCTATTCCATCTATTCATACGGAGATTTGAACGGCGATAGCTCCAACAGCAACGACCTGATCTTTATCCCTACCGACGCACAAATAGACCAGATGCTGTTTGAAGCCACCAGCAATTATACCGTGGATGCCCAGAAAGCAGGCATGAAAGCCTGGATTGCCAACGATCCCTACCTGAGCAAACATCGCGGAGAATACTACGAACGCTATGCCGACAACGAGAAGTTCGAGCATCATTTCGATTTCCATCTGGCGCAGAAGTATAGCTTCCATACAGGCGGCACGCTACATTCGCTGGAGCTTGCACTCGATATATTGAACATCGGCAACCTGTTCAGCCAGGAATGGGGGCGCTATGCCTCTGCCGGCGGATCGGCCACCTATTATAGCCCCGTCACCTACCTTAAAGATGGCGTTTTCCAGTTCTTGCGCGACAAAGACTACAATATGCGTTCTTACAGCGACTATTATTCTCGCTGGAGAGGGCAGGTTAGTCTGAAATATACCTTCTGAAAGCCATACTTTTCTCGCACACGCTTGTATTCAGGCATTACTAAGTAGAATTGGTAATGCCTGAACTTTTCAGAAACAGGATAGAATATAATTAGTATTTCGTGCCGGTTAGTCGGAAATATTCGCTATTTTTGTTTCTGGAAAACGTATTTACTACATGAAAAAAATTGCTGTTCTTATTACTCTCTTTTTCATTACCATCCCATCGTTATCTGCACAGAAAGTAGGATTAGTACTGAGCGGCGGCGGAGCCAAAGGAGCCACGCACATAGGAGTGATCAAAGCGTTGGAGGAGAATAATATCCCGATCGATTATATTACCGGCACCTCTATCGGCGCCATCATCGGAAGCTTATACGCTATGGGATATTCGCCAGACGAAATGCTGGAGCTGCTCCTGTCAGACGAATTTGGCTACTGGCAATCGGGCCGGGTAGAAAGTGATTATATCTATTACTTCAAGAAACCGGATGCTACGCCCGAGATTGCCCATTTCTCTATTGATATATCCGATTCGCTTCAGATCAAGACAAAGTTTCTGCCGCAAAGCTTAGTTAATCCCATCCAGATGAATCAGGCCTTTATGGGGCTTTTTGCACAGGCGACAGCGAAGGCGGGCTGGAATTTCGACAATCTATTTGTCCCCTTCCGCTGCGTAGGCGCCGATGTGTATAATAAGAAACCCGTCTTGTTCAAAAACGGCGACCTGGGCGACGCCGTACGGGTTTCCATGACATTCCCTTTCGTCTTCAAACCAATATGGAAAGACAGCGTACC
>JAISCM010000084.1 GCA_031265595.1 Tannerellaceae bacterium | reverse complement strand
AGTTGGAAATAGAGCTTCATCTCTTCACGCCGATTGATAATCAGTTCAAAAGCTTTGTCAATAAAGTTTTCACATTCTTCGGGTGTAACTTCGCCGTCGTGGTTGGGGTCGAGCATCGTGATAAGTTCCTCCGTTAGTTCGTCCCATATCGTTCTCAGCACTTCTTCCTTGCTTTTGAAGTAGTTATACATTAATCCTTTGGAAATACCTGCTGTTTGCGCAATGTCGTTAATCGAAGTTGCCGTATAACCTCTTGCAGCAAAAAGTGTCAAGGCCGTCTGCTTGATGATCTCTCGTTTTTCGGAGCGGATCTTTTCGTACTGTTCTTTTGTCCGTGGCATAATCAACTTTATTATTTAATTTTGAATACTTTTCTTCTTTTTTTTTAATTGACTGAACGGTCAGACAAAACTACATCTTTGTTTTGGATTAATAAAATAAAAGACAGAAAAACTGCACAAAAACTTTATTTCCTCCTCTCATTTTCAGCCCCCTTCTTTGTAAAGTACTTATATTCCCACACAATAGGGGATGAGAAGTAAAGAAAGCGCTTGTCCGGGTATGCTGGAAATTAAATAACTTGTTGTAACTTTGTAATTCACTTCAGATAAAAGTTGAATAGGTGTAAAAATGATACAAGACAAACAAGCATTAGAAGGCGGCCTCATTTCTGTGTTAGGGGCCCGCGTTCATAATCTGAAAAATATAGATGTAGATATTCCGCGTAATAAGCTGACGGTTATTACCGGGATGAGTGGGAGTGGGAAGTCGTCGCTGGCTTTCGATACGGTCTTTGCCGAAGGGCAGCGGCGGTACATAGAGACTTTTTCGGCTTATGCCCGGCATTTCCTGGGTAATATGGACCGGCCGGATGTAGACAAGATCACCGGCCTAAGCCCTGTTATTTCTATTGAGCAGAAAACGACGAACCGGAATCCGCGTTCTACCGTAGGCACTACCACCGAGGTGTACGACTTCTTCCGCCTGCTGTATGCCCGGGCCGGAGAGGCTTATTCGTACCTGACGGGAGAGAAAATGGTAAAGTATTCCGAAGAGCAGGTGCTGCAACTGATCCTTGAGAAGTACCAGGGAAAGAAAACCTATATCCTGGCTCCTTTGGTAAGAAACAGGAAGGGGCACTATAAAGAACTGTTCGAACAGGTTCGGAAAAAGGGATATATATATGTACGCGTAGATGGCGAACTGAGGGAGATACTCCGCGGCATGAAGCTCGACCGCTACAAGATGCACAATATAGAAGTGGTGGTAGACAAACTGGTGGTATCGGCTTCCGACGAACGCCGCCTGAAAGAAAGCCTGCGGATTGCCATGAAGCAAGGGGATGGCCTGGTGATGGTGCTCGACGCCGGGACGAACGAAATACGCCACTACAGTCGCCGCCTGATGGACCCTCAGACGGGCTTGTCGTACAGCGAGCCGGCTCCGCACAACTTCTCTTTTAATTCGCCGCAGGGGGCCTGCCCTAAGTGTAAAGGCTTGGGGCTGGTGAATTTGCTGGATATGGAGAAGATCGTTCCGAACCCTTCGTTGAGCATTTATAATGGCGGCATCGTAGCTTTGGGGAAGTATAAGAACACCCTTATCTTCTGGCAGATCGAAGCCATTTGCGAGAAGTATGGCGTAACAATAAAAACACCGGTAGAGGATATTCCCGAAGAGGCGATAGACGAGATCATGAACGGCACGGGCGAGCATCTGCAAATCAAAAACGAATCGCTGGGCAATTCAAACTATTTCCTCTCTTACGAAGGAGTGGCCAAATACATTCTGATGCAGCAGGAAAGCGAAGCCTCGGCCTCGGCGCAGAAATGGGCGGAGCAATTTATCAAAATGTCTGTCTGCCCCGAGTGTGGCGGCCAGCGACTGAACAAAGAAGCCTTACATTATATAATAGCCGGCAAGAATATTGCCGAGGTAGCAGCCATGGATATATCCGAACTGTATGAATGGGTAGACGGTATTGATGCCCAAATGGATGCAAAGCAGCAGCAGATTGCCGTAGAGATAGTGAAAGAGATCCGCTCGCGCCTCCGCTTCTTATTAGATGTAGGGCTGGAATATCTGTCGCTAAACCGTGCTTCGGCTACCTTATCGGGGGGCGAAAGTCAGCGCATCCGGTTGGCTACCCAGATAGGGAGCCAGTTGGTGAACGTGCTGTATATACTCGACGAGCCCAGTATCGGGCTGCATCAGCGGGATAATCAGCGGCTGATCCATTCGCTGAAGCAATTACGGGATACGGGCAATTCGGTCATCGTGGTAGAGCACGACAAAGAGATGATGCTGAACGCCGACTACGTGGTGGATTTAGGCCCCAGGGCCGGGCGGCTGGGTGGCGAGATCGTCTTTGCCGGTACGCCTGGCGAGATGATGCAAGCCGATACGCTTACCTCGGCCTACCTGAACGGGAAGATGGAAATAGCCATCCCTGCCGAACGCCGGAAGGGCAACGGCAAGTTCATAACCATCAAAGGGGCCAGCGGGAACAACCTGCGGAAGGTAAACGTCTCCTTCCCACTGGGCCTTTTCCTCTGCGTTACGGGCGTGTCGGGAAGCGGTAAGTCTACGCTGATAAATCATACGCTGCAACCGATACTGAGCCAGCACTTTTACCGTTCGCTCGAAGACCCGTTGCCCTACAAATCCATTGAGGGAATAGAGAATGTAGACAAGGTGGTGAATGTAGACCAGTCGCCTATCGGCCGTTCGCCGCGAAGCAACCCGGCTACGTATACGGGCGTGTTTTCGGATATACGCAATTTGTTCGTAGAGCTGCCCGAATCGAAGATACGGGGGTACAAGCCGGGGCGGTTTTCGTTCAATGTTACCGGCGGGCGGTGCGAAACCTGCAAGGGCAATGGCTATAAAAGTATCGAAATGAACTTCCTGCCCGATGTGCTCGTGCCCTGCGAATCATGCCACGGAAAGCGCTATAATCGCGAGACGCTCGAAGTGCGCTTCCGGGGCAAGTCCATTGCAGATGTGCTTAATATGACGGTGAATATGGCTGTAGAGTTCTTCGAGAACGTCCCTTCTATCCTACACAAGATCAAGGTGCTGCAAGACGTGGGCCTGGGGTATATTAAATTAGGGCAGCCTTCTACCACCCTTTCGGGGGGCGAAAGCCAACGGGTAAAGCTGGCTACCGAGCTGGCCAAACGCGATACCGGCCAAACGTTGTATATCTTAGACGAACCGACCACCGGGCTTCACTTTGAAGATATCCGCATACTGCTTGGCGTACTGAATAAATTGGTAGACAAGGGGAACACGATACTCGTTATTGAGCATAATCTGGACGTGATCAAATCTGCCGACTACCTGATCGATATGGGCCCCGAAGGAGGGCGCAAGGGGGGGAAAGTACTCTTTGCCGGCGCTCCCGAAGAGATGATTAAAAGTAAAACAGCTACAGGCAAGTACCTCAAAGAGGAATTTGGCTATTGATAAACAACATTTTTTATGAAGAATCCGATAGTGATGATCAGGCAGTGCATAGAAAAGGAAGAGCCTTATTTCGTACTGCGCGGACAGGATATTTGTGCGCTTCCCGCCATCAAAGCGTATTACGAAGCGATCAGGCTACACGTAAAAGACCCTTACTTTGTGGAGGAGATAGAAGAAATAATGAAAGACTTCGAGGCCTACCTTAGCGAGCAACAAACGCATATCCCCGATTAATACAAACATGCCGGGCGACACGTACCATACCATAAAGCAGGTGGCCGAAGGATATTATACCGAGAAGCGAAGCCGCTTTATTGCCTACGCCATCCCGGTATGCACGGTAGACGAGGTGAAGGAGCAGTTAGACGTATACCGCAAAAAGTACTACGATGCCCGCCACGTCTGCTGGGCCTATATGCTGGGGAGCAACCGGCAGACGTTTCGTGCGAACGACGATGGCGAACCCTCGTCTACGGCCGGCAAACCTATTCTCGGACAAATAAACTCCCACGCACTGACCGACCTGCTGATCCTCGTAGTCCGTTATTTTGGCGGGATCGAGTTGGGCACAGGCGGGCTGATCGTGGCTTACCGCTCGGCCGCCGCCGCCGCCATTGCCGCTGCCGAAATTATCGAACGCACGGTAGACGAAGAGATCGCCATCGCCTTCGAGTACCCCAGCCTCAACAGCGTCATGCGCATCGTAAAGGAAGACAATCCCACCATCATTTCCCAACGCTTCGGTATGGAATGCGAAATGACCCTCCGCATCCGCCAGAGCGAAGCGGAGCGCCTGAAAGCGAAGCTCTCTAAAGTAAGTACGGTATTGTAAAAGGCGTAGTACGCCCCGGTACTTCGGCGTAGTACGCCCCGGTACTTCGATGTAGTACGCCCCGGTACTTCAATGTAGTACGCCGGGGTACTACGACGCAGTACGCCGGGGTACTACACCTCAAGCAACTTTTATGAAACTATCTGCCCTTTTCGGAGAGCGAAATAAGAATGTTTGCTAACTTTGTCTATAATCTTTAAATAAGTTTACTCCAATGAAAAAGTTGATCCTTTTGTTCTTTCTCCTCTCTGGCGCCGGATTGATGGCGCAGAGCGATGCTCCGGACTGGGAGAACCCGGAAGTTTTTGCTGTGAATAAAGAAAATACGCGGGCCACGGCCTTGCCTTATCCTTCTGAAGTGTCTGCGCTTGCCGACGACTATGCCTCTTCTCCCTACTACCAGTCTTTAAATGGGAAGTGGAAATGCTATTGGGTACCCAGGATTTCGGACATACCGGATGGCTTTTATAAAGAAAGTTATGATGTAAGCGGCTGGAAAGAAATGCCGGTGCCGGGCAACTGGGAGTTCAACGGGTATGGCATACCGATGTACGTTAATATCGGCTTCGGTTTCAGGGCCAGGCCGCCCCATATCGACCGCGAAGACTCTCCCTCCGCCGCTTACCGCCACGAGTTTACAATCCCCGGTTCGTGGGACGGCAGGCG
>JAISCM010000064.1 GCA_031265595.1 Tannerellaceae bacterium | reverse complement strand
GTTTGTCCGCCTTTATGCAATGCGTCCCTTTACGGTCGATAATCTCATCAAAATTGTATCGTTTCATTTCCTGTCTTTGTTTGAGCTTGCAAAGATAGGGATTATTTACCGGCCCGGGCTTGGATGTAAGCGTTTATTCGTTTAATAGTTTCTATTCAACATATATCCTTTATCGTAGGTTACTTCTCCGTCAAATTCATCAGCAACTTTTCCTCCCTTGTATACTTTTACTTTGACGGTTAGCGCCGGCAAGGTATTTATTTTTTCTTATTATACAACCTGAGTTCGGGATAAACAGAAAAAAAGTCTTCCCGATGTCTTCAGTAAGTCATGCCGATGACTTTGTAAAACCATCGGGAAGACTTTAAAAGTTATCGGCATAACTTACTGAAGACATCGGGAAGACTTTTTTAACATCCTTTCACCTGCAGGGGAAGAAGCACTTTAGCAAATAAAACGGGGTAGCGACCGGTTTTTAAACCGGGTGCATCCTTTTTTCAAAGAGGTTGCACCCGGTTAAAAAAAAGGATGCACCCGATTTTCAACAGGCAGATATAAATATTTTTTAACGAACGTTTGTATACAGTATCTGTATACACCCCCTCTTATTTCTCTTTTTATACGCATCTTTCAGTTTTCAGCCGGCCATAAGTAGTTGTATATAAGAGCTTTCGGCTGAAAGATGAGTGAAAATCGACCTTTCAGCCAATTTTTAAATGCCTGTATATGAACGCATACGGGCTGAAAGATGACTGAAAGATGAATTTTCAGGCCCTCACCCTGTCCTCATTCCTTCTTCCCGGCTGAAAGATGACTGAAAGATCCGTCTTTCAGTTTTATGCCATGTAAATCAGGCATTTGCAACGAAACTGAAAGATGAAAGATGAATTTAAAAAGTAATCAGGGTAGCCCTGTTTTAACAGATCAGGACATCATTGATCGTTCGGGGCTTCGCCGCTCCGTGGTGATTATTCATTCTCTTACCCCGACGTTTCACATCCTGCCAATATACCAGCCGTCCCGGCTTTGCCAAAGAGCAATGCCGGGCATTAAAAATAGTTTTATTAATAACCTCCCGTTAAAGATTATTCTCTATATTTGCGCACAACGATAACCCTGCAAAGAACAACCCTAAAAAACACACCACCATGAAAACAAACCTGATAGAAAACAGACAAATCCGTATTTTTATCTCCTCCACCTTCCGCGACATGCAATCCGAACGCAATTACCTGGTAGAAAAAATATTCCCCGCACTTAAAAAATATTGTCAGGAAAGAGACGTGACACTTATTGAACTCGACTTGCGTTGGGGAATCAGCGAAGAAGCCTCAAAGCAGGGCAAAGTAGTGGAAATCTGCCTGCAGGAAATTGAAAACACACACCCTTTCTTTATAGGCCTGTTGGGCGACCGCTACGGCTGGACCCCGTCGCTGGAAGAAATAACGAAGAACCCGCAGATACCGGAACTCTATCCGTGGATAGCCTCCGACTTTTCCGCCGGCCGCAGCATTACTGAAATTGAAATACAATACGGCGTACTACGCTCCCGAGACGATATCAACGCCTACTTCTACCTGCGTTCCCCCGAAATGGTCGTTCCCGAAGATTTTGAAGAAGAAAAGGAAGACGAAAAGCAAAAGGAAGAAAAAAAGCAAAAACTGATCCGTTTAAAAGAACAGATCCGTTCGCAAAAAAAATACCCGGTACAAAATTACGCCTCCGTAGAAGAACTGGGCCGTCAGGTAGAAACAGACTTCAAACAGTTAGTCGACGCCCTTTTCCCGCAAGGCCGGTTATCAGAAGTAGAAAAAGAGCGACTACAACAAAAAGCCTTCCTCAAAAGCCGCACAGGCGTCTATATCCCCACCCCGGAAAACAATAAACCGTTAGACGATTTTATGGAAAGTAATACCCCCGCCCTGGTAATAACCGGCCAAAGCGGCCTGGGCAAAAGCGCACTGATAGCCAACTGGATCGCCACAAACGAAAAGAAAATGAACGGTAAACTAATCTATCATTTCACGGGTAATTCGGGTTTAGAAGGAGACTACCGCAAAATAACCCAACGCCTGATCAATGAAATCAAGTTGGTATACGGACTACTTGATGAAAAAAATGAATTGGAAGCACTTAGTAATAAACCCTCCGCCGATTCAGACAAACAAAAAGAAGAATTAGAAAAACTACTATCATCCATCTCCGGAAAAGAACGTTTATTAATTATCTTAGACGGCATCAATCAATTAGCAGAACACGACAACGCCAAACTCCTAAACTGGTTGCCCCCGTTCCCGCCAAACGTAAAAGTGATCTATTCCACCCTCCCGGACGACACCACCATGACAGTCTTCAAACGAAGAGAATATGACATCTTCACCCTCCAACCCCTGAATACAGAAAAAAGAGAAGAACTAATCCGCGTTTATCTGGCCAGCTACAGCAAATCACTGTTACCGGAACAGGAAAACCGCATCGCCTCAGACAAAGAATGTGAAAACACCCTCGTACTCCGCACCCTGTTAGACGAGTTAAGAGTATTCGGCATCCACGAAGAAATCAACCACCGCATAGACGATTATTTATCAGCCCCCGACATACACACATTTTTCAACAAAGTACTAACCCGCATAGAATCATCATACAACTATAATAAAACAACCAATTTCGTGAGAGATACCTTCTCCCTGATAGCCGTCTCCCGCGCCGGCCTCTCCGAAACCGAACTACTAAAATTAACCGGAACCCCTCCTTTATACTGGGTCCAACTATACAACGCCGTAGCCCCCCACCTGACAGTAAAAAACGGCTTAATAACCTTCTCCCACAACTGGTTCAGAGAATCAGTCCGCCAACGATACCTGACCCCACAGAATGAAAAAAGTTACCGCAACCGGATAACAACATATTGCGAAGAAGAATTGTCACAGAGAAATTCCACCAATCGAATATACGACGAATACCCTCACCAACTCCATCAATTACACCAATACGACCGGCTTCACTCCTTCCTGCTTAATTTTGATGTATTTAATTATATTTATAAGAAAGACATCTACGAATTAGGCGAATACTGGCGAACACTGATTCATGAGAATAAAGAGAAATACCGGTTAAGAGTGTATTTAGAATTAGAGACTGATAACAGGGAAGAAAGCGCTATTGCCGGGTTGTATAATGAGATAGGACTCTTCATTAATGAATTATTCAGGGATGATTCGCTTGCTTTGGAATACCTGATGAAAGCCTTAGCTATCAAAGAACGTATTTTAGGGACTGAATATCCTTCTACTGCTACTTCTTACAACAATATCGGAATCACTTACAATTTTATGGGCGACTATCCAAAAGCATTGGAATACCTAATGAAAGCCTTAGCTATCCGTGAACGTGTTATAGGAACCGAACATTCGGCTACCGCTACTTCCTGTAACAATATCGGAGTCACTTATGCCTCTATGCGAGACTACCCGAAAGCAATGGAATACTTTCTGAAAGCCTTGGCTATCTGTGAACATGTTTCAGGAACCGAACACTCGCATACCGCTATTTCCTGTAACAATATCGGATACACTTATGACTCTATGGGGGACTATCCAAAAGCATTGGGATACCATCTGAAAGCCTTAGCTATCTGTGAACGTGTTTTAGGAACTAACCACCCTTCTACCGCTACTTCCTGTAACAATATCGGAGCCACTTACGATTCTATGGGCGACTACCCGAAAGCAATGGAATACTTTCTGAAAGCCTTGGCTATCTATGAACATATTTTAGGAACTGAACACCCGGATACCGCTACTTCCTGTAATAATATCGGAGGCGCTTACAATTCTATGGGCGACTATCCAAAAGCATTGGAATACCTAATGAAAGCCTTAGCTATCCGTGAACGTGTTATAGGAACTGACCACTCGGATACCGCTGCCTCCTGTAACAATATCGGAGGTACTTATGATTCTATGGGGAACTATCCAAAAGCATTGGAATACTATCTGAAAGCCTTAGCTGGCTATGAACGTGTTTTAGGAACCGAACACCCACGTACTGCAGATTCCTGTAACGATATCGGACTCACTTACGATTCTATGAAGGAGTATCCAAAAGCGCTGGAATACCATCTGAAAGCCTTGGCTATCCGTGAACGTATTTTAGGAACCGACCACCCGGATACCGCTGCCTCCTGTAGCAATATCGGAAACAATTACTATTTTATGGGGGACTATCCAAAAGCGCTGGAATATCTAATGAAAGCCTTGGCTATCCGCGAACGTGTCTTAGGGACTGACCACCCGGATACCACTATCTCCTGTAACAATATCGGATTCACTTACGATTCTATGGAAGACTACCCAAAAGCGCTGGAATACTATCTGAAAGCCTTAGCTGGCTATGAACGTGTTTTAGGAACTGACCACCCGGATACCGCTGCCTCCTGTAACAATATCGGAACCATTTACTATTCTATGGAAAACTATCCGAAAGCGTTGGAATACTATCAGAAAGCTTTAGCTATCCGTGAACGTGTTTTAGAAACCGACCATCCGGATACTGCTGCCTCCTGTAACAATATCGGAGCCACTTACTATTCTATGGGAGACTATCCAAAAGCCTTGAAATACCTAATGAAAGCCTTGGTTATCCGTGAACGTATTTTAGGAACCGAACACCCTTCTACCGCAAATTCCTGTAACAATATCGGAACCACTTACAACTCTATGGGCGACTACCCGAAAGCACTGGAATACTATCTGAGAGCCTTAGCTATCTATGAGCGTGTTACTAAACATCCGCATACCGCAGACTCCTACGACAATATCGGACACATTTACTATTCTATGGGTGACTACCCGAAAGCCTTGGAATATCATCAGAAAGCCTTGGCTATCCGTGAACGTGTTTTAGGGACTAAACATCCGAAAACTGCAGATTCCTACGACAATATCGGAACCACTTACGAATCTATGGGGAACTATTCAAAAGCCCGGGAATACCGCCAGAAAGCCGCGGCTGCCCGCGGAGAACAATAAAAAGCTGATAAGCCCCGAAACAGATACAGAAAATATATATCGGGGCTTCGCCGCTCCGTTGCGATTATTCATTCTTCCGACCCGACGTTACACATCGGGCTACCTGGAGGTCATCCGTTCCGGATTCCAAAAACACGAAGAATATTCGTATTCGGGGAAAGAAGCAGGTTAGGAATTTTGTCGTACACCCTTGCGGTTTTTGTATATTATAATTTTGTATCTTTGTGCAAATAATATTAAACAAATCAGGAGACACAGCTATGAGTTTCAGCGAAACGAGTTATCATATCTTCGAAAAGGCTACCAACGATTATCATGTAAAAGACCATGTGGATACGCCGGTGAATAATCCTTACGAAACGAAAAGTATCGAATATTATCTCTATCTGAAAAACTGGATAGATGCCGTTCAATGGCATTTGGAAGATATCATCCGTAATCCCGACATCGACCCGGTGGAAGCCCTGGCCATCAAACGCCGGATTGATAAATCCAACCAGGACAGAACGGATTTGACAGAGTTGATAGACAGCTACTTCCTGGATACGTACAAAGGGGTCGAAACGTTGCCCGATGCTACCTTCAATACCGAAAGCCCTGCCTGGGCCGTAGACCGCTTGTCTATCCTCGCCCTGAAACTATACCACATGCACTGGGAAGCCACCCGCCCCGAAGCAGAACCGGCGCATCAAGCGGCCTGTCGGCAAAAGCTCACAGTCTTGCTGGAACAGAGAAAAGACCTTTCCGCCGCCTTAGACCAATTATTAAATGATATAAAAGAAGGCAGAAAGTATATGAAAGTGTACAGGCAGATGAAAATGTACAACGATCCTTCTCTGAACCCTGTGCTCTACGGAAAAAAGTAATGGCAAAAATCTTAGTCATACGGCTTTCGGCAATCGGCGATGTGGCAATGACTGTCCCGGTGATATACGCTGTGGCAAAAGCAAATCCGGAGGATACGTTTCTTGTGCTTACACAGGCGTTCCTGATACCGGTGTTTATGAATCGTCCGAAAAATGTAGAGGTAACGGGGATTAGTATTACCGGCCCGGAGAAAACATTCAGGGGATTGTTTCGTTTCGCACGGGCTTTTTCGAAGTACGATTTCGACATTGTACTCGACCTTCATAATGTGCTGCGGACGATGATTATCCGGACGCTTTTCCGCCTCAAAGGGAAAAAGGTATTCGTGGTAGACAAAGCCCGGAAAGAACGCCGGCGACTGACAGCCCGGAAAAATAAAGTACTGAAACCCGTTCGACCGGTTATCGAACGCTATGCCGACGTATTTAAAGCCGCCGGCCTCCTGTATACCGAAACGTTCCATTCGCTCTTTGACGAACATCCCGTTAACCTTGCCTTACTAACGGAATCGGTCGGCGATAAAACCGGCAAATGGATCGGGATCGCCCCTTTTGCCAAACACCAGGGTAAGATATATCCCGTCGACCGGATGAAACGAATCGTAGAAGCTTTGTCGGAACGCGAAGATTATACCATCTTCCTGCTGGGAGCCAGAGGGTACGAAGAAGACATCCTGCAGCAATGGGCGCAACAGTTTCCCGGAGTGAAAATGATCGCAGGGCGTTATTCGCTCGATAAAGAATTAGCGCTTATCAGCCGCCTGGACCTGCTGCTTTGCATGGACTCCGCCAATATGCACTTTGCCTCTCTGGCAGGGACAAGGGTATTATCCGTCTGGGGCGCCACCCATCCGTACGCCGGTTTCTACGGCTATCATCAACGGCCGGAAGACGCCATCCAAACAGAACTGGATTGCCGCCCCTGCTCCATCTTCGGCGAAAAGCCCTGTTTCCGTGGCGACCGGGCCTGCCTTACCCGGCTTTCTCCCCAACAAATCATTGATAAAATAGAAGACATTCTCACCGCATGAAAGTCGTTATTAACCCTGCTTACAAACAATTTTCTACTTTCGTGCATACAATCCCCGAACGATTTGACAAAGAAGGGACGTGTATTCATAAAGACAGGAATGAAATAAAAGTGTTCAACGTCGACGGTACATTAATAAATGTCAAGCAATATAAAGTGCCCCTGTTTATAAACCGTTTGATATATACTTTTATCCGTCCGGCAAAAGCCTCCCGCGCTTATCGCTATGCCTTGAGGCTACGCTCGAAAGGTTTCGACACACCGGAACCGGTCGCCTATATCATCTCTTACAAAGGAGGCTGCATCTGTCGCACGTATTTTATAAGCCTTCAATCATCTTACGCCCGGAATATGTATGAATTCGGAGAAGGGACGCTTTCCGGGCGGGAACATATCATCCGTTCATTCGCCAACTATACCGCCCGCCTCCATGAAGCGGGGATTTATCATAAAGACTTTTCGCCGGGTAATATCCTTTTTGAAGATACGGAGGAAGACGTCCGTTTCTGCCTGATTGATATAAACCGCATGGAATTTAATCCGGTATCCGCCAAAACAGGATGTATCAACTTTGCCCGGCTATGGGGAAAAGAAGAAATGTTTCGCCTGATTGCCGACGAATATGCCAAAGAGAGAAAGGCAGACAAGGAAGAATGTACCGACCGGATTTTATATTACCACAACAAATTCTGGGAAAAATACAAACGGAAACACGAAATAAGCTTTGAGTTATAAAACGCGCCTGTAAACGTTCATTAACTCGCCGGCCAACGTATTATTGGCAAAAGATTTTGAATACGCAAGGCCTTTTACACGCATGGAATCGGCCAATGCCTTATCGGTTAATACCATTCGGATCAGTTCCCTTAATTCATTTTCATTGTTCGGATCAGTATAAAGAGTACCCGGACCTCCCGCTTCTTCAAGGCATGAACCCGTAGCTGCGATAACAGGCACGTTCGATACCAAAGCCTCCAAAACGGGAAGCCCGAAGCCCTCAAAAAAGGACGGATATACAAAAATATCCGCCATTTGATAAAAAGCCGGCAAATCGACAAAAGGGACATTTGTCAGAAAGCGAACCCTGCCCTGAAGGTTATTCTCCTTAACATACGATTCAACGGTATCCATGTATGGCGTATGCCGGCCTATCGTGAGTAAGCTTATATCTTCTTTTAATCCTTTAAGCGCTTTTACGATAAGCAGCAGATTCTTTCGTTCTTCAACACTTCCTACATATAATATATAGGGATATGGCAGCGCATATTTCTCTCTTACCCTTGCTTTTTCTTCATCTGAGACTTTACTGTAAAAAGCGAGGTTACACCTGGAATAAACAATATCTATCTTATCTTCATCAATCGTAAAAAACGAGATAATATCCCTTTTTGTCTGCTCGCTGACGGCTATGATCCGATCAGACTGCAAGCAGGCTTGCCTGAATTTATATGCGTATATCCTCCTGTCGATAGCGCTGTATAAATGAGGATAGCGCAGGAAAATTAAATCATGTATGGAAACGACGGAAGGGATTTTACTTTTTCTTATGTTGAGAGGCAACTCATTGCTTAGCCCGTGAAAGAGGTCGACGTTGTCTTTCCTTAGTTGTGTCGTTATCGTAAACGTCCGCCAGAAAGGAGAAAAGAGTTTATTCAACCCCGTTGGGTATTGAAAGGATATGGCCTGGCCCGGCTGCAATTGATCGCGTAACTTTAAATTACCGGGATTGGGAGAATAAAGAAGATATTCGTTCCCCGGATATTGATCCGTGAAAGAATTAAGGATAATCCTTCCATAATTACCCAGTCCGGTTCCATTATGGGTGATTCGTTTTGCATCGAAACCTATTTTCATCTTATTTATGTATTTATTAACGTCTGATATATCTCCCAATATTGGCCGGCAGCTCTATCCCATGAGAATTTTCCTGCCTGGTTCTTTATCATTTCTGCTGTTATGGTAGTTTGATACATCTTCATCCCCTGTTCAAATTCCTGCTGCATTTCTTTCCTGTCGAAATTGGTATTAAAATAAACGGCAACATCTCCGCCTATTTCCGGCAGTGCGGTATGCAACGATAAAAAAACAGGCTTCCCATACGACATCGCTTCAACAACCGGCATTCCGAATCCTTCGGCTATGGACGGGAAAAGAAATGCTTCACAATTTTGCAAATACCAATGCTTCACAGCTTCGCTTACCGCTCCGATAATATGTACTCTGTCTGCCACTCCCCAATAAGCGGCTTCATCCATGATAACCTTTGCATAAGAAGACATATTCCCGATAATCAGCAAGGTATAATCATTATTCTGCAACAGGCAGGGTAATACATGAAAGTTCTTTTTGGCAAGAACGGTGCCTAATGCTAAGAGAAATGGCTTTTGGGGTGAGAAGTCGTGCGGCGCCCGGATCACCCCGTTATATATATTGCAACCATTGTATATTACATCAATATCTTTCCCATGCGTGTCCATGTGCGTAAGGATGTCCTTTTTGGCGAATTCGGAAATGGCCACCAGTTTATCTGCAAGATCAATATTGTGTTGCAATCGCTTCATCTCGACTTTTAATCCTTTCTGGTTTCTGTCGTATAAAAAGTTTAAGTCGTGGATGGTCAGTACCTTTTTTTGCCTATCGGAAGATGGCATATACTTGTCTAACTGAAAGGTTGAATGCCATACTTTGCAGTTGTCGGGAAACCTGAGATAATACGCATGCCAGAAATGCTTGCTGAATTTAGCAATGCCGGGAGGGAGAAATTTCTGCACTCTCGGCTGAGCAAAGACACTTAATGTATCTCTCTCGTTCTGCTCTCTCTGATATAACGTATTGACCAGATTCAGGCAAAAATGGAACAATCCCGTATTGGGCGTTTTCATTCTACAACAATCTATCATAATGTTCGCTTTCGGACACATACTATTCATGCAATTTAGTTTTGACGATTCTCTTTTGTATTCAACTATAATGATTGTAATTTATTTCACCGGAAATAAAAACAATCTCACTTTCGCCCGAAGTCTGCCGGTATCTCTCCCCACCGGGAGGTTTCCCATTTGACGATAGAAGTGGTATATTCATTCTCACGAAGCCACTTTTCGGCGCGTTCTATTAAATCGAAGATACATTCGTTCTCAGGCGTACGCTTCAGCGTTGTTTTGCTTTTTTTATTCTTTACCCATGCCATCGCATTCATACTGTCGGTATAGATGGGGAGGTTGCTGTTTGCTTTTTTCAGCAGGGCCAATCCATGCACAAGGGCAAGAAATTCGCCCACATTATTTGTTCCCTGCTTTAGCGGGCCTATATGGAAGAGCTCCTGCCCGGTACGGACATATACGCCCCGGTATTCCATATCGCCCGGATTACCGCTGCAAGCTGCATCAACCGCCAGGCTCTCCGTATTAGGCGATCCGCCAGCTTTCTTCTTAACTCCAGAAGAAGAAGTTTTGTAGGCGCCGGCAGTTTGTTTCGGACGAAAAGCATATCCCTTCTCCAACGCATCAACGGCTTCCTGCCGGGAAGCAAAAGACTTATACCGGGCGCCCTCCTGCCCTTCTACCTGCCTTTTGCAATCTTCCCAATTGTCGTAAACGCCGGGATTCACGCCCTTCCAAACTACATAAAACTTACCTTTCGCCATACCTCTATTTCGTTAGCAGCTCTAAAAATGCGACACCCCGTTTGGTTATCCTGAACTTCTGGTCGGGATGGTTCCTGGTTTCGGGGATAGTATGTTCGATGAGTCTGTCGTCAATCAATTTCGACAATATCTTATTAAGCTGTCCTGAAACCTGCTTTTGCCCCAAGGCCTCCGATATTTCCTTCCGTGAGAGAGCGGCCTCCGCTATTTTTTGAAGCGCTTCGGTGTACATTGTAGGGTTATCCAACTCTTGCTGTAAGTCTTGCTGTAGGTCTTGCTGCTCTTGCTGTAGGTCTTGCTGTGCTGTATAATCGAGCTTCACAAACTGTACCTGAAAAGACAATCCCGGCTCTTTCCAACGGAATTCAATCTGAGGATAGTCTTTCAATTCGTCTGCAATGAGTTTCAATCCATTACCCCATTGGTCAATAATCCCCATCCGTTTGAAAACAGGCGCGATGATCTTATTCCGGGCATCGCTCTGCCGGCTCTCCATGGCTGCATAATCAATCGAAGGAGGCAGAAGCCCCGGACTGGTTATCTCAACCATATCATCATAAACAGCCACCTTCACATCCTTACCGGCAAGAGAATAATCGCGGTGTACAATCGCATTCCTTATCGCTTCCCTGATAGCTTTAACAGGATACTCCCAACGGGAAATGGTATAAACACCTTCCACCACAGCCCCTTTGTTTACATGGCGTAATACAAAATTATAAGCGTCTTCAGCCTGCAAGGCTATATTGGATGATATACTCTTTTGATCGATAAACTCTTCCGAAGTAATACCTTTGAACCGGGCACATTCCACCTTGGCGAAAGGAAACAACGAGTGGCGCAGTTCGTCGTCCGACAATAAGACTAAGGCATTGGACGGATAGGTTGTCCCATTCATCGTTTTTACCAGTTCCAATTTACGTAACGCCTGAACATCCAATTCTTCACCCGTTTTATCCCGATACTCCCACTTAAAGTTTTCAATATTCAATTCATGACTGGGCTTATCCATCACCCATTCACTATCGAACGACACATTCCGCCTTCTACGTTCTAATTCGGCTATAACTTCCTCATCCGCCAAACGATTGGAAGAGCCGACACGAATATACGTTCCTTTTAATTTACCTTTGTCTTTCCGATAATAAGGAATCGCACTGCCACGATAAACAGTTACCCGTATGATATGCTTATCTTCTTCCGTCAGGAAAGTAATATCGGGTAAAATAGCCGGATAACAACGATCGAATATAATGTTGCTCACCTGCTCTTCTATTTGTATCAGGTTATCTTCCGGCAGTCCGGTAATTTCTCTCGGATTGTTTCGGATACCAATATATAATTCTCCGCCGGCATCATTCGCAAAAGCGATAATTGTATTGGCCAAGTCCGTATGCTCAGGCAATGTTTCTTTAAATTCCAAGCGCCGCCCTTCGGTCTGTTTTATAATCTCTTTGACTATCATAGACTCGTCTTCGGAGAAATTCGTTTCTCCGTGGGTAGTCTCGCCGGGAATCGAACCCGGATCTAAAGTTTAGGAAACTTCTATTCTATCCGTTGAACTACAAGACCAGTTATCGTAATGATGCGGCAAAAGTATAATCTTTTTGGCAGA
>JAISCM010000034.1 GCA_031265595.1 Tannerellaceae bacterium | reverse complement strand
CTATAAAACGCTTCATAACAAGACAGATGTAGATACGGCCCAACGGGCGATCCGGGCGATCGAAATAGAAGAATACTACCAAAAAGAAGCGCCTGCAACCAATGAATACGAACCGCTCCACAGCCTTATCATCGGCATAGACATTGACCGCGAGCTTCGCCGGGAAAAAATATCCAAACGCCTTCAGGCACGGCTGAAAGAAGGAATGGTAGAGGAGGTAGAACGCATCCTGGCCACGGGCGTAGACCCCGAAGACCTTATTTATTATGGGTTGGAATATAAATTCCTTACCTTATATATAACGGGCAAACTAACGTATGAAGAGATGGCCGCCCGGCTGGAAATCGCCATCCACCAGTTTGCCAAACGGCAAATGACCTGGTTTCGCGGCATGGAACGGCGCGGATTCACCATTCACTGGATAGACGCCGGGCTGCCGGAAGAGGAAAAAACAGCCCTTACAAAAAGGTTATTAACTATATGCTTATGATAACAACAGAGATGTACAAAAACAATAAGAACTTCTTCCTCATGGCAGGTCCGTGCGTGATAGAAGGCGAAGATATGGCGCTACAGATAGCCGGAAAGATAAGCGAAATAACCCGCCGCCTGCATATCCCCTATATCTTCAAAGGGTCGTACAGGAAGGCAAACCGCTCACGGATTGATTCATTTACCGGTATGGGCGACGAGAAAGCGCTGAAAATCCTCCGGAAGGTGAGTGAAACGTTCGACATTCCTACCGTAACGGATATTCACGAATCGGCCGAAGCTGCCATGGCGGCCGAATATGTAGATGTACTACAGATACCGGCCTTTTTGTGCCGGCAGACCGATTTATTGATCGCAGCCGCCCGGACAGGGAAGATCGTAAACATAAAGAAAGGGCAGTTTCTGGCGCCTTCGGCCATGCAGTATGCCGCCCAAAAAGTAGTAGATGCCGGCAATCCGCATGTGATGCTGACCGAACGGGGCGTTACGTTCGGCTATACGGATTTGGTGGTTGACTACCGGAGCATCCCTCAGATGCAGCAATTCGGATTTCCGGTTGTAATGGATGTAACCCATTCGCTCCAGCAACCCAACCAATCGTCGGGGGTAACAGGCGGAATGCCCGGGCTGATAGAAACAATCGCCAAAGCAGCCATTGCCGTAGGCGCCGACGGATTATTTATAGAAACCCATCCCGAGCCAGACAAAGCCCAATCAGACGGAGCCAATATGCTACGCCTCGACTTACTGGAAAGCCTGCTGCTGAAATTAGTACGTATACGGGAAGCTATTCGGTAACGGCAGCGGGAGTTATCCCAGCTTACTGATTTTACGGAGCCTCTCCTCGTCTATCAGTTTGATCTTCCTGCCGTCTAAAGCAATGATACGTTCGGCGGCAAAAGTAGACAGCGTGCGTATGGCATTGGATGTCGTCATGTTCGACAGGCTGGCTAAGTCTTCACGGGCCAGATAAATGCTGAGCGTTGCCCCGTCTTCCTCCAGCCCGTAGCTGTCTTTCAGGAAAAGGATAGATTCGGCCAGGCGGCCACGGATATGTTTCTGGGTAAGATTGACCGTCCGTTCGTCGGCAACGCCCAGATCAAAGGAGAGCTGGCGTATGAAAAACATCGCCAGGTTGGGATTACCCATCAGCAGTTCCATCACCACCGTCATAGGTATCAGGCACACAGTAGACGACTCAAAGGCAGAGGCATTCGTTAAATAGTCTTCCTGTGCGAAATAAGCCCGGTAGCCAAAGTACTGAATCGGCTTTATCATCCGGATGATCTGGCTTCTTCCGCCTACCCCTTCTTTAAAGATTTTCACTTTGCCTTTCAGCAAGCACATCATGTCACGAGGTTCATCCCCCTCGAAGTATATCAATTCGTTCCGCTTGAAATGCTGGATAGACGAATGATTGCGGAGTATTTCACGTTCTTTTTCTGTGAGTACTCTCCATACCTCTGCCAAACTGGCCGAAATATCGGCCTCTTCTCTCTGCTGCCTCACCACGATTCTGTTCTATAACATATTTTTATGAAGCACAAATATATACTTTTTCTTTTTCAAAAGAAACAAATTGTTTGACAAAAAGCTATTTGATAACAAATCAAGCTTTTTTATATAAAAGTACTATTTTATTTTATTAAATTTGTCTGAAGAAGAGTATAGGCATGTTGAAAAAGCAGTCAGTCATAGTAGCGCTTTTATTGATTACTGCCGTAAGCTGTCGCTTGCTTGCCGGCGAAGCTTATGCCGGCGAGGTGTATGGCAGCGATTCATTGCCAGGCGTCAAATCCGGGCCGGCGGAGGTTCTGCCGGTTGATTCTATTATGAGATTAGTGATCGAAAGCGCTGTATCTTACCAGAATTACCTCACCAGCGCCGAAACCGAGATTTACATCAAAGGCCGAACGGAGATAGTAAAACAAAACCAATTGATACGCCTGGCGCACCACCTCTTCCCGGTAAACAGCAGGGTGAAAGATATGGTTTTCGAGATCGTAAGCAACTCTAAATTCGAGCCGCCCGATATATTTGCACATAACCTCCGGGCGATAAACGGAAGCAGTATCCCTAACAGGCAAAAACAACAAGAAGCCCTCTCTTTCCTCAACTTCAATGCATACGCTTCTACGGCATACAACGACGCCATCCTGCTGCCGGTAGCCCGGGGCGCATTCAATTATTACAACTATACATTAACGGGCATAAGCGATACTACCGGGCTGAAGATATACCGCATCCGCTTTCTCCCCAGACAGGTAAGCCAGAAACTGATAAGCGGCGATCTATATGTGGTAGATGGGGTATGGACGATCGACAAAATAGATGTGAGCGGGAAGTATTCATTTGCCGATTTCAATCTGGTGATGACGTATGGAAGGGGCTTCAATCGCTTCAATCTACCGGAGACAGCAGACTTTTATGTAAAGTACCAGGTATTGGGAAATGCGGTAACCAACTCGTACCATTCCCGTTTTAATTATAAATCGGTTGTATGGTCGCAAGAGGCTGGTAGCAAAAGGAAACGCAGGCATTCGCTGGACGTCAGCCGCTATTATACGCTATCGTCAGACACGGTACCGATCATCCTGGACAATACGTATTGGCGCCGCAAACGCGACAGGCCTTTGAGCAGAGAAGAAGAAACGCTCTATCAGCATGTAACCGATAAAAGGCTGCAAAAGGCCGACAGCATCAATGGCAGCCAACAGTATCTGAAGTTTACCGAAAAATTAGTCAATCCATACACCTTCGACTATAAGACTACCCGGATCCGGTATTCGGGCCTCCTGAATCCGAGCCAGGCAGGCTACTCTAAATTCAATGGCGTTACGTACCGCCAGCGCGTACGTTTGTATAAAGATTTTAAGAACGACAAACAATTACGCCTGCGCCCCGAGATCGGATTCGTATTCAAACGAAAAGAGATCTACTGGAAGTTAGTGGGGGAATGGGAGTATCTCCCCGAAAGATTCGGAACGGTAAGCCTCCTTGCCGGTAATGGAAACCAGACGTATTCTCACTCCATGACTACCTTTATTAATGAACAATTAAAAGACTCTGTCTTCGGCGTAGACGATATAGGATTGCAATACTTCCGCCAGCATTACATCGAACTGAGAAACCGCATCGAGCTGTCCAACGGATTCCAGTTGATCACCGGCCTTACGTATAATAACCGGATGCCTGTAAAGAAGATAAACAACCCAGGCCTCAGCCCCGAGATACTGGACATCGCCAATAGCGATTACAACGACTTCACCCCTACCCTCGGCCTTATCTACACGCCACGGCAATATTACCGGATGGACGGCAAGCGCAAATCGTACGTATTTTCTTATTACCCTACCATATCCGCCGAGTTTGCAAGGGCAATACCGGGCGTATGGGAAAGCAAAGGAGACTTCACCCGTATCGAAGCGGATATACACCAAAGCATATCCCTGGGCATGCTGCGAAGGCTTAATTATCACATCAGCGCCGGGATGTACACCCGCCAGAAGTCTACTTACTTTGCCGACTTCCGCTACTTTACCCGGCGTAACTTCCCCGACTCGTGGGACGATCAGATAGGAGGCATATTTAATATATTGGCAAGAGAGTGGTTCAATGCTTCCGATAAATACGTACAGGCCCACTTTATGTTTCAAAGCCCTTTCATCTTTCTGCAAATCTACAAGAAGCAGGCCTCTAAGTATGTCTTTTACGAGCGTCTGTACCTGAGCCAGCTCTGGACGCCGGAGCTACCCTGTTTCACAGAAATAGGATACGGCATCGGAAATCATATCTTTAATGTAGGCATATTCGCCGGATTCGAGAAACACCGCTATCAGAACTTCGGCGTTAAGTTCGCCTTCGAATTGTTCTGACTTGCTTAAAGCGGACGCGCCAGCATGATGCCGGTAGTGTTTTTCCCTTTCTGCACGTATTCTTTTAAGGTGGCGCTTTCTATCACTACTTTCTTCTGCAAAGAAGAAGCATGGATAAACGTCAGCCTGTTGCCTTTCTTATAGATAAAGCCTACGTGCGAAGTATCCAGCCCCTTTACCGCCGTGGTAAAGCAAACGATATCGCCCGGCTGCATCTTAGCGGCGCTACCTGTTATTTTATCGCGGGGGATAAAGTAATAGGTGCGGGCGCTTATCTCTTTT
>JAISCM010000007.1 GCA_031265595.1 Tannerellaceae bacterium | reverse complement strand
TCTTTCCATTCATTGCCGGCCTTGTACAGTAATTTCCACGACTCGGGCGCTCTGTATATTACATCGTAATGTTCAAACGCCAGCCAGTAAACGTCCACGCCCGACACCGTCTGCGGTTTATCGAATTGATAACCGATATACTCTTCCGTTCCCGATTTCAACCACCAATAATGATAAGGCGTATTTGTATCGGCCGATGAGGCAGGTTCAAACTGGTCGTTGAATCCCCAGCCATGAATCGTCTTGGCCGATGAGGCAAGCGTAGGCTCCGGCTGAACAATTGCCTGGGCAGCCTTTTCCGGCGTCCATACAACCAACTGCGCCTTCCCCCGGTTATTCCATGTACTATAGGGGATGGCTTTATAGGTAAATGGTTTCTCAGGCAACTGATCGCTTCCCGGTTCTTTTTCTACCCTGAAGGCATCGCCGGTAAGTACCGTTACCCCATTTAATAAGCCGGGTTCGTACTGAGGAGTAATCATTGCCTCGCGCGGGACTACAATATCAAATACATAGTCTTCCGCCTGATCGACGCCTTCCAGCGCATAGACTACCGGGCCGCGTTCCATAGCTAATAAACCTGTATTATAGATCACCTTTGGATGCGCTTGTACTCTGCGTACAGGCATATCCATGGCGAGCGTTACGTTGTCGCCTGTACGCCACTTCCGTTCTATCACGGCATATCCGTTACCGGTAAGTACTTTTTGCTTTTTACCATTTACGCTTATCTTTACTTCCGGACGTGCATTATCTACATACGTATATAAATCAGAAGGCGCCGGCTTGTCTGTAGCCCAGCCCGGAAGGCGAAGCCTGAGTGCAAAATGGGTATCGTCCGAAGGATTTACTGTAATTTCCACCTTGCCATCCCACGGATAGCTGGTTTGTTGCACCAGTTCCACCGTGTCGTTCCCCAAGGCTACCCCGGCCTTCCCGGCAGCATATAGGTTTACAAAAATACCATCTGCATTGGTAGCATACATATAGCCGGGTACCGAAGCCATAAAACGCGTTATATTACCGGGGCAACAAGCACAGCCAAACCATTCCTCCCGTTCATGCACGCCATTCGACGCCATTGGGTTATCATAAAAGAATCTGTCGCCGCTTAAAGACACGCCGGCAATCACCCCGTTATACAACGTCCTTTCCAACACATCGGCATATTTCGATTCGCCGGTAGCCAAAAACAGCCGGTGGTTCCAGTATACATTCGCAATAGAGGCGCATGTCTCGCAATAATTAGTAAAGTTGTTCAATTCATAATCAGGCCCGAAACCCTCTCCCTGCGGACGAGAGCCTATTCCCCCATTCAAATACAGCTTTTTACTTACGGTATTCTCCCATACACGCTTAACGGCATTGAGCAGCTCTTCATCCTGTTGCAAAACGGCCACATCCGTTACGCCCGAATAAAAGTAGCCGGCCCGTACAGCATGTCCTACTATTTCGTCCTGCTCCAGTACCGGTTTATGATCCTGACTGTAAATACCCGGTTTACGCCCGTTAGAGAGACGTCCGGCCTCATCCACAAAATAACGCGCCTGTTCTACATACCTCTCTTCGCCCGTTACATTATATAATTTAACAAGCGCCATTTCTATAATCGGATGTCCCGAAGGATAACTGATCTTCCCTTCGCCCAGCCCGAAAACGTCACATACCAGATCTGCATTCTTTAAAGCAACATCCAAAAGCGTCCGTTTGCCGGTTGCCTTATAATGAGCTACCGCCGCCTCGTACAGATGCCCGCTATTATAGAGTTCGTGGCTATTGATCTTCTCCCAGCGCGAGCTGCCCCACCAGCCGGAAAGGCGTTCACACTTATTAGTCACGCAGGTAGTAAGATACCCATCCGGCTCCTGGGCAGCAGCAATAAGCGTAATAACGCTATCCAGATAAGCATCCAGTTTAGGATCGAATTTCACGGCCAGCGAATACGATGCCCCTTCTATTATCTTATAAGGATCCGTATCATCAAATGAGAAGTCGCCCTGATGCTCTCCCTCTATAAGCCCACCGGCCAGCGCAAAATTATCGAACCGCCCATTTATCTCACACTGCCGAAAAGCCGAAGGGATAGATACCGTACGGTTTGTCTCAATACGAGGCGCCCAAAAGTCATCCGTAAGATGAACATCCGTAAAAGAAACCTCCTTTATCGGAGTAAACGCAGCCTCCTGCTGATCCGTATGACAGGCAAAAAGCATAGACGCCGCCACTAAAGCTGTACATAAGTTTTTCATACTTTGTAAAAATCTACTATATATTTTAATTCAATGATATATGAATCGTAGCAAGCTATGCAACAAATATAAGTGTTTTACATACAAACACGAAAGATCCTTTGAAATTAATCGCTGAATCGCTGATTTTGATAGAAAATTATATGTTAATTCAGAAAAAAGTCGCACCTTGCCGAATTATTGAAAACAGAATGAAGTGGAATAAAGTAAAAATAGAACTACAAAGCGGGGGATTTGCTGATGCGCAAGCCCCTGTCATTATTTCGGCAAGCCGTTCAACAGATATTCCTGCATTCTATACCGATTGGTTTTTCAATCGGCTAAAAGAAGGATATGTTAAATGGACAAATCCGTTCAACGGCGTTCCTTTGTATGTTTCATTCCAAAACACACGATTGATTGTTTTTTGGTCAAAAGATCATAAGCCCCTCATTAAGCATCTGGATTATTTAGATGAACAACATATCAACTATTATTTTCAATTTACCCTAAATGATTATGATGCTGAAAAATTAGAGCCACGAGTTCCATCTGTACAAGCAAGAATTGATACCTTTATTGAATTATCCGAAAAAGCTGGTAGAGAAAAAGTAATCTGGCGCTTCGACCCACTTATTTTGACCGGCAAAACAGGGGTTGATGAATTATTGGGAAAGGTAGAAAATATTGGCAATCAATTGAAAAATCACACGGATAAATTAGTATTCAGTTTCGCCGATATTAAGATTTATAAAAAAGTCCAACATAATTTACGCAGCAATTCCATCCCTTATCAAGAGTTTAACGAGCAAACAATGAATGAATTTGCCACAGGGTTACAACGCTTAAATGAAAGTTGGCATTTTGAACTTGCAACGTGTGCGGAACAAATCCCTTTGGAAAAATACGGCATTACTCATAATAAGTGCATAGATGATGATTTGATAATAAAACTTTTTTCTCACGATAGCGTATTGATGGACTTCCTGGGTATAAAAATAACGCCCCCCGATATGTTTAATTCAGACGGTAACATTGAGAAAAAGCGTAGTAACAAAGATAGTGGACAAAGGAAATTCTGCGGTTGCATTGTCAGTAAAGATATTGGCGAATACAATACTTGTCCGCATTTATGCGAGTATTGTTACGCAAATGCCAACAAAGATATTGCATTAACAAATTGGAATTTGCATAAGCAAAATCCTACTAATGAAACAATAAAATAATCAAAACATGGCAGGATATTATTTCAACCTACCACAAATTACGCAACTGACAATATCACAACAGGCAGCATTGAATGAAACAAATCAAATAGCATTGTCAGGGGGGCCCGGCACAGGAAAAAGCGTTGTGTCATTATGGCGGCATATTTCTAATTACCAAAGGAATAAAAAGAGCTTGTTGCTCACATATACAACTACGCTTGCAAAGTATTTAAGCGCGTGTTGTATAACTCAAAATTCAAATGCAGCCAGCAAT
>JAISCM010000194.1 GCA_031265595.1 Tannerellaceae bacterium | reverse complement strand
CCCGCCGAAGCCGCCCGTCAGGCCGTTGAGAACGACGTGCATGTAATGGGGGTCTCCTCCTTAGCCGCCGGGCATAAGACGCTGGTGCCCCAGGTAATTGAAGAGCTAAAGCAGTTAGGCCGCCCCGATATCATCGTAATCGCCGGCGGAGTGATCCCGGCCCAAGACTACGACTTCCTGTATAAAGCAGGCGTAGCCGCCATCTTCGGCCCCGGAACTTCCGTAGCCAAAGCCGCCGTACAGATACTGGAAATCCTGTTAGGATAAGAAGGCAGCTACAGCTATAAACGAAAAAAGCCATCCCCTTCCGGATGGCTTTTTCCTTTTTATGCCGCTATATACTAAAGCCTCCCATCCACCCTGTCTCGCTTCAGGGCGCCTTTCACATCATAAATAACCGATGCCGGCTTCATAAAATCAAAGGAGAGGCTCTTAAACTCATCGTGCGCAACGGCCAGGATAGCCGCATCAAACGCATGATCCGGCAATTGATTGCAGACAGGGATGCCATACGCATCCTTTGCCTCTGCTACATTCGCCCGTGGGTCGTACACCGTAATCGCTGCATCATACTCTTCCAGCGCATGAACAATGTCGATCACTTTCGTATTCCTTATATCCGGGCAATTCTCTTTAAACGTAAAGCCAAGAATAAGGATAGACGAATGAACGGGCTGGATCCCTTTTTTCAGCATCAGCTTCACCACCTGGTTGGCCACAAACTCGCCCATACTGTCGTTCAGCAGGCGCCCTGCCAGGATCACCCCGGGATTATACCCATGCTTTCGTGCGCATTGCGCCAGATAATAAGGGTCTACGCCGATGCAGTGCCCTCCCACAAGCCCCGGTTTGAAAGGTAAGAAATTCCACTTCGTACCGGCTGCTTCCAGCACATCGTGCGTATCGATCGCCAGCCTTTCACAAATAACGGCCAACTCGTTTACGAGCGCAATATTAATATCCCGCTGCGCATTCTCAATCGCTTTGGCCGCCTCAGCCACCTTTATAGACGGAGCCAGGTGCGTCCCGCCTACAATGACCGAAGCATATACTTCATCAATCAATCGCCCCGCTTCCGCAGTAGAGCCCGAAGTCACTTTCTTTATCCTCTCAATGGTATGCGCTTTATCTCCGGGATTGACGCGCTCCGGGCTATAGCCTGCAAAGAAGCCTTCATTCAGTTTCAGCCCCGAAAGCTGTTCAATGATCGGGATGCACTCCTCCTCCGTCACCCCCGGATAAACGGTCGATTCGTATACAACCATATCTCCTTCCGACAACAGATACCCAATCGTCTCACTCGCCCTGTAAAGCGCCGTCATATCAGGCGTATGATCCGAATCCACAGGCGTAGGCACCGTAACGACATAAAAGTTGCAATCACGCATCAACTCCCTATCCGTCGTACACAGAAGTCCCTTCCCGATAGCCTCCCGAAGCAGCGCATCCTCCACCTCCAAAGTCCCATCATGCCCATCCATTAATGCATCTACACGCGCCTGATCCAGATCAAACCCAACCGTCTCATATTTAGTAGAGAACAGCCGCGCCAGCGGCAACCCCACATATCCCAAGCCAATAACAGCTATTTTCACTTTCTTTATCACCCTGCAAATATATAAAAATCCATCAACGATGCAACGGCCCTGCCGCCCCAAAGGAAGATCTGGAAGATTTTATAAAAATAATACAATATTCTTTCCTATGGCTAAATCGTTCAAATAGAGTAGAAAAACACTCTTGAGATTGATCTTATAAGCCTTTCTTCAATAGGTACGGACCTTTTTTCAAAAAGGTAGGCACCTTTCTGGAAAAAGGTCCGTACCTATTGAAAAAAAGGTAGGCATGAAATTTTTGTGCCAGGAAACAGACAATAAGACGTTCATTCATTGTAAAGACTTTTTTATTCTTATCCCAATCATACAGGGGTTTGCAGGTGATCCGTAAGAAGTCTTGTTTGGAGGTAATTCTCTTTATGTAGTCTTTTTTGGGGCAGAAGATTGAATAATTCGCAAATTGAAAAAAAATAGTACCTTTGCCATTGAATAAATGCGTAACGATGGAAGCAGGAGCAATAAAAAAACAAACGGCTTTCCTATTAGATGTAAACTTACTTGATAGGCTGAAAGAGGAAGCGAGAAAGACAAACAGAAGTTTAAGTAACTATGTGGAATGTATTCTTATGGACAGTGTTTATAATGAACCGAACGAAATCACTTTACAAGCAATAGAGGAAGCACGGGCGGGTAAGTTTGCCGGAACAATAGATACCAGTAGCATGGAGGCTTTTATAAAATCTTGTGAGGAATGAAAATATTACGTTACGCCACACAGTACAAAAAGGATTTTAAAAGATATAGAAACCAGCCTGAAAAGCTTGAAAAGCTGTTAAAAGTCTTAATGATGCTTGAAAATGAAGAAAACTTACCCTCTAAATTAAAAACCCATAAACTAACAGGCCAGTATAAAGATTGTATGGAATGTCATATTGAAGGAGATTTTTTATTAATATGGTTTGATGAAGAAAGCGATATTATTGAAATTCTTAGACTTGGCAGCCATTCGGAATTATTCAGATAACGCTGAATATGGCACACAGATTACATGTATTCCGTGTGCCATAAGTAGTAGCATCAAAAGTAAGAATCAGACGCCGCTGAATGCGCTGAAGCCTCCGTCTATTGGCAGCAGGGCTCCTGTGATGAAGCTGGCTGCATCGCTGCACAGGAATTGTACGGCTCCGTTGAGTTCCGTGATGTCGCCGAAGCGTTTCATCGGGGTTTTAGCCAATACCTTTACGCTGCGTTCGGTGAGCGAGCCGTCCGGATTGATAAGCACAGCCCGGTTCTGGTCGCCGATAAAGAAACCGGG
>JAISCM010000175.1 GCA_031265595.1 Tannerellaceae bacterium | reverse complement strand
ATCATCGACAAGTTACAGGATTTTTTACTGGAACTGGGTAAAGGCTTTGCCTTTATCGCCCGCCAATACCGCCTGACTACCGATACGGGTAAACATTTTTACGCCGACCTGGTGTTTTACAATTATATTCTTAAATGTTTTTTAATCATTGATTTAAAGGCTGAACCCCTTACGCATCAGGACATCGGGCAAATGGATATGTATGTACGCTATTTTGAGGACAAAATGAGGCAGGAAACCGACAACCCGACTATCGGACTTATTTTGTGTACCGAAAAAGATAAAACCATTGTTCAATACAGCCTTTTGAACGACAGCAATCAGATTTTTGCTTCTAAATATATGCTTTACCTGCCAACCGAACAGGAGTTGAAAAGGGAGATAGAGCGGGAGCGGATGCAGATAGAACAGGAAAAGAAACTTAATTTATAGAGAGAAGCCTCTTTAAAATCATCTTCACATTTCCCCTCTGGTTATACTTTCCTACGGGATAGTTTTGTGCATTGTAAACTACGCCGTAGGCGTTAAAGTTCGATAACCCCCTTTAGAAGCCCGAGGTATGGTAGCCGCGATGCACAAAACTATCCCGCGTGGAGTTTACCCTTCGCTCATGTCTCATTACGTTAAGGAAAAGAACAAATGTGCTTCTGATAGTATCTTGTTCGTTTCTTTCCTCATTTCCTGTATGGCTGTGGATAATACCTTCGGCTCTTTGGTGAGTACGGCCTTGGCCGCGGCTTTCAGTTTGGCTTCCTGATAAAAGGCTGGTTCATGGTAAAGCTGCACCAATAGATAGTAGGGGTAGATCCGCTCCGGCAGTATGTTTATGGCATGGATCAGCGTACGTTCTGCTTCCGCGTAGTTTTTTCTTTGCTGTTCGTTCCGGGCGATCATGTAGTGGATCATGGGGTCGGCGCTTAGTAATGACGCCTGTTTCAGTGTGACAATGGCCTTGTCGTATTGCCCCGTCTTGCTTTGGCACTGCCCGGCCTCGAACAGAAATTCCGGTTTGTGTTTGAGGAAAGGATATAATGCCTCGTACCGGGGCAGGGCTGCTTCGTATGCTTTGTTATGGTAAAGCGGTTGCGCCCTGCTCCATTCCCGGTAGTGTTTTTTCATATCCTGCCGGGCATAATAAATAGCAGCAGACAGGATAACAGCGGGGATAAGGATGAAAAGGCTGTGTATCGGCCCTTTACGTTGCCTTCCGGTAATGGCGATGGCCGAGAGGAAGAGCAGCACAATCGCAAACTCCGGCAATTGTAAAGGATAGGAAGCCAATGAAAACACACCGAGCGCCCCTATCCCCCCTGCTACTCCGTACTGCCGGCGGGTGATCCCCTGATACAGGGCTGTGCCGGTAAAGGAAAGAAAGAGCAGCAAAGCGGGTATGCCACGTTCAACGCCGATTTGAAGAAACTCGTTGAACGCATACTCCGGCGTACCGGCAACGAATGCTTCTGCTTCGGCATAGTGGCCCGAAGCAAAATAAGCGGCCTGTTGCCTGGCATAAGCGGCGGGAAAACCGCCCAGTCCCGTACCGCCCAAAGGCTGTTCCATCATCGCTTTGGCTGTGATCTTCCAAAGCAGGAGGCGCCCGTTTGCCGAATCCTTTTTCAGCAGAAATGCGCCCGCAGAAGCAACCGGTAGCAGCAGAATAGCAACTACGGCGCATAGCATCGCCGCTTTTTTATGTTCCTCTATCCATCGCTTGCTCTTACGTATCCCTATTTTCTGTATCCAATATACCCAAACAGACGAAAGAATGGCCGCGATCCAGGCTGTCCGGCTCATTCCGGCAGGCAAGACAAGCAGGATCAGGCCAATAACCAACCAGGCAAAACAAGAAAGAACCTTCCTCGTTTTCAAAGCTAAGGAGAGGGCGACGGGAACCAGTATCGCCAGATAACCGGAATACGGCCCCGGATTATAGAAAGAACCTGTCAGCCGGAATAAGTGATGGTGAGAGCTTTGCATGCCATAAAGCTGTTGCAGCCCGGTTATTGCCTCTACGGCGCCCGTGCAAAGCAGCATAATGATAAAGAAATTCCGTAGCCCGGAATAGGCGGATAGAGCGACGCGAAGGGCCAGCCAAAGAAGCAGCAACTGCCCCTCGAAACATACTTTATCCGGCTCAGGGTCGAGGCCCCGGTCATAAAACAAATACGTAACTCCGGCAAAGACCCCTAAAGCAAGATCGGCAAAGGAGAACGAAAAACGGCTCCCCCCTTTCAACCACACAGCAAGCAACACAGCCAGACAAAAGCAAGGGATAGCCCGCTGCGCCCAAAACAGTTTCCCCATCACAAGCCCATTCACCAGACTTCTGTCACTTTCAAACACCGTACACAATACGCATACGCCCGCCATCGCAACCAGGGAATAACCCATATAGAACCTCCACCTCTCCATGCGCTTTTCAGTTAATCCGTTTCAGGAACCTGTCCCAGCGAAACTTCCCGGTATAAGGATCCACAGACTTCCATACCAGGCAAGCCTTCCCTACGATATATTCCTCCGGCAGCAATCCCCAATAGCGCGAATCCTGCGAATCCTCCACCCGGTCGCCCGCCATAAAATAATAATTCTTTTGAAAACAGTACGCATGCAATGGCTTCCCATTCAGATAAACGATGGAATCCCGATAACTCAAAGCCGCCTGCTGTTCCCATTCAATCAGCTTTTTGTATAGCACATAATGCGTCCGTGTCATGGGGACGACCGCCTTTTTCGTTGGGATATATAAGGGGCCGAAACTCTTGATGTTCCAGTCTATAACCGAGTCATAAGGAAAGCTTCTGAAAAGGCCCTCTTCAAATGTATCATCCATTCTTTTACTAACCGCTTGTTGCGAAACGATATGGCCTAAAGGCGCATCCACTCCTTTCACCTTATAATAGCCATTATCAATAGAGAGCGTATCGCCCGGCATACCGATACACCGTTTGATGTAATAACTCATCAAACCCATTTCAATCCGGTTCCAATCTTTCGGGCAAGGAAAATTAAACACCAGCATATCATTCCGGCTGATGGATCTCAAGCCGGGCAGGCGGTAGATATTCGGTGGCTCGTCTGCCGTCATTT
Organism: Tannerellaceae bacterium; assembly: GCA_031265595.1. The sequence goes on along the minus strand of JAISCM010000175.1, from coordinate 1,854 downwards.
TAAAAAGATTAAACAACCTGGCGCCAATAAGCGGTTTCGGCACAAGTACATAATCTCCGGCTATCACTTCCGGCGCCATAGAGTTGCTGGGTATCTTGAACGAAGCGAGAAGGAAAATCAGAAAGAAAACATAGCCGATGCCTGCTATACAGAGATAATATACAATAGTAACTGCTATACTTATAACCGATTGAACGTTCCTTTTCTTCATATAAAATAGGCCTCCAACATTACATCCGGCAGCGCTACTGTGCTATCCTGTTAAAATACAATTCGCACAATGCCGTATCGAATACAGGATCGCCTACTAACAATATTTCATTTCGCCCGTTTAGTAGCATCGTTTGCATCTTTTTATCTGTTATCCCATATTTATTAAAAAATAGATCGTTCGTATCCAGATACCATGCATAAGGGAAGTTAAATTTCTGATAGATGGGATTTGAAAGAGAATCAATTTTCTCATTTCCCCAATTAATATACAGATAGAAAATACAGTTTTTATTGGCAGCATACACGCTGGAAAGGAACTTTTTCCAGAAATTCAATTTGTAGCGACAATCACTATAACCGGCATCAATAAAAGTAACAAGTTTCAATACGTCCGGGCTACCTGAATCATGCTTATGGGAATCTACTGTATGATATGAAACCAATAGCAGGGAATCGGGTAAGTCTACAGCTTTACCTATCAAATTGTCTATAACCTCAGCCGGAGTAGTATTCTCATTGATATTTGTCTGTTCATTTACACATGAACAAATCAGAGAAAAACAGATAATAACAATAAAATATTTCATAATAGATATGTATTAATAGTTAGTTTATTCGTATTATTTACTATAGTTTGTCATCGAAATAGTTGTTTGTCGTTTTCATAAGAAAAAGGTCGTTCTTCCTTGCCTTTGCTATGATTTCTAAGCCAGTACAAGGCATCTTTTGGAACATCTTCAAATACGATTATATCATCTTCTGCCGCTGTTTTTCTACCCATTGAAACCCAGTTTCCATTATCCATGTATAGCAATTCATACACTTCTCCTTTTCTTATTCCATTGTCATCATTTCTTACAAGGTAACGGATTCTATCAATATGGACGGGTTTATTAAATTGAAGCCCTCCCCAGCCGGGTTTGTCTTCATCCGTATGGAAAAAGGTAAGCGCATCTCCATCAAACATTTTTCCGGCGCCGTTTAATGGATAATACGGACTTGGAGAGTAATCACCGATAACCGTACCCTGCAATTTTGTCAATGAATCCGTTTCGTAGAACTCTACTTCTGCCATATTCCCCTGTGTTGTATCGGAGAAAAAATATCTGACATATTGATAGGGTTTGCCGGAAGATACGGATATGGTTGTATAGTTAAAACCAGGCGCTTCTTTTATAATGTATAAATCTTCCGCATCACTAAAACCGGGCGTATTTGCCCCCTGAAATTTGCTTTCTACTATTACATTCGGATATTTTAATAGAGAAAAAGATATTTCTTGTTTCCGTTCCAATACCAGGTTTGTTTTTTCCTCGGATGGAGAAAAATAATGCATATTCCCTATTGAATCCAATAAAAAAGGATTTCCAACCGGACAAACGCCTGATGAATTAAACAGCGATAACTGATAGACAACCTCTTTACCTACGTTTTTGAAAACAACCTCTTTGCCTGATATTCTACCCCAATCTACCGGACGCCAGCCAGCGGGATCAAAAACACAAAGGTAAGCAAACTGGTTTGGTACTTTATCGGGAAACGGAATCCTTATATCATAAATCCCTATTTTGGGAAATTTCCCGGTAATATCAATCAGGCCGGGATTTCTAAAAAAATGGGGAATCGGTTCTTTCCCATGTA
>JAISCM010000173.1 GCA_031265595.1 Tannerellaceae bacterium | reverse complement strand
CATTTCGTTCGTTACTGAAACGTTGTTTTCGTATGATAATCCACCTATATAAGCGAACGGCTGAATATCGTGCGTATTTGGGCCGTAGTTCAGATGCTCAGTAAATATTCGCTGTATTTGATAGTTGGCGTTTTACAAAAAGATAGAGAAATCAATTAAATTCTTTCGTAGCGTATGTTTTTTTGCTATTTTGCATAGTTTATTACCTAAATTCGTTAGCTATAAAGCTTCTTTTCATTACAATATGATATTCGAAAATTGAGTCTGTTTCGGATCGAAATAGAGAAAAAAGAGAGAAACCGGCGCCGGATAGCGTCTGATTTGGATAAATATGCATTAAAATCGGATGAATCGGCTAATGTGGGCGGCTCTGTTTCCTTTTACTTAGGCTGTGAGGTTAATAATAGTTAAGTAAATTGGTTTATAAAATAAACCACATTATCTTTGTGAAGTGGAGTAATGAACGGAAGCAGATTCCGTTTTTTCAGGCAAATGAAGTTTATAAAATAAATCACTTTACAGTAAACAATATGGAAGATCGTAAGATGAATGAAAAGGAAAGTCTTGAGCTGATTGCTCAAATGATTCGTAATACCCGGAATAAGTTGGCCGTAGGTAGCGGGCGGCCGTTCCTTCTTTTCGGGTATGCCAGCGTGGCATTTGCGCTTGTTATCTGGTTTCTGCTTCGTACTACAGACGCATGGCAGTGGAATTCGCTCTGGTTTGCGCTCCCGCTTATCTTGTGGCCCATTGTGATTCGTATCTATAGAAATATGATGGATAAGACCACATATATAGACCGGATCATTAAATATATCTGGATACTTACCGGTTTTACTATCCTTATCGTCTGTGGTTTCACGCTTATTTTTGTCCGAATGGAAAGCCTTTTCTTTTCAGCCTTATTGTTGGGAATGTCTACTGCGCTGACGGGGCTTGCTGTACGAATACCTTCTGTTGCCATTGCCGGTATAGCCGGCATGCTTATATCGCCCGCCGCCCTCTGGCTACAGGATGAAAACAGATTGCTGCTGCTTGCCGCCCTGTTTGTGCTGGTATTTGTTGTACCCGGCCATATACTGAATTATAAAAGTAGTAAAACCGCCGGCCGATGTTCAAAGAACTAAACCCATTATTTCATTCCGAGTTGCGACTCGGCATTATGTCGCTCCTGCTTTCGGTAGAAGACGCCGACTTTGTCTACATACGCGAGCAGACAGGAGCTACGGCCGGCAACCTCAGCGTACAAATAGACAAGCTAAGCAAAGCAGGTTATATCGAAATAGAAAAAACCTACAAAGGCAAAGTTCCTTGTACCCTCTGCAAAATAACGCCCGAAGGTGTTAAAGCTTTCGAAGAATATGTAGATGCACTCAAAAGCTATATACATTTCAAGGATGAATGAGTAACGATTAATCCCCCTCTTATACCATTTTGATACGAATAGGGGAAGAGGAGCAAGCCCTCCCCCTCCTGCAAGCGCCCCATAAGGTGCGCATAAGGAGTTGTTGCCTTATACGAAAGGAAATGATAACAATAAACAGATGATATTATACAATAGAAATAAATCAGAATTAAGAATATAATTATAATACTATAGAGACAATATTTTTAATTAATAGAAAGAATAAAGAATAATATACTAAACAATATAAATAATAGAAAGATGATAATTATAAAATACATTATAAATAATATAATAAGGAAAAGGAAGCAAACAATCTTTTGTTTCTCATCCATTCTGATCCCTTCTTTCGTTATCCTGGCAGATTATGCGATTATAAATGGGATGGAGAAAGGATTAAAAGATAGTATTGAACAGGTAATATCGGGACAATTACTAATAATATCCGATAAAAATAATAATATAAATATAATAGAATCACAGCTAAACGAACAGGAGTTATTTATTGATAATGAAAATGATTTGAAAGAATTAAAAACAATACTTCCGGAGGCCATATTGCATCGCCGGGTACGTTTTGGCACACTTGTCTCTTATGAGAGCGAAACATCATACACAAATGTTCATGCGCTTGACGATAATCACCTCCGGAGGATAGGCGAAATGCTGTCGATTGATAAAGGAAGAATGCCGGAAAAAGGGAATGAAATGATCATCAGCGAAAGCCTTGCACGAAGCCTTCTTTGTGGAACAGGCGACACATTGCTGCTCCTGGCTACGAATGTAAACGACTACCTGTCTGACGCGCTGGGCGTTGTATCCGGTATTTTTGAGGAAAAAGGATTGGCTATCTTTTTAAACTATACTGCCTTCATGCCTTACCGGTTCGGACAGGAAATAGCGGAAATCCCCGAAGGACAGGCCGTTGAACTGATTATGAATCAGGCCGGCGGAAAGGATTTTACGCAGGGAGAAATACGATTTGCAGGCGATTATTTCAAACGGATAGACCCCGCATTAACAGTAGCTACCTGGAGGCAGACGGTTCCTCTTATGAGCGCCATTGTAAACGTATGGAGTGGGGGAGGGGTTATCACGCAGATCGTATTTATCTCGTTCAGCCTCATTATATTGGTGACGCTTGCATCGCTTGTGGTACGGTCGCGGAGGAAGGAGATAGGCGCCTTGTTGGCAATCGGTTTTTCATGGACAAAGGTAAGTTTGTTGCTTTGCTCTGAGTATTTGCTGATAGCATTTGCTTCCGTTTCAGTAGGTTATCTGTTGCTGCATATCCTGTTGGCAATGCTGCCTCCGGCGGGCATAGAAATAGCCTCTGCCTATATGCAGGCAGCGCTGATGACCGATAAACTTTTGCCTCTGAGCGCCTTTACGGACTTCCTCTATGTGCTCCTTCTGTTTGTTGCCACGGCTACTCTTTCGGTTCTGATAAGTATCCGTAAATTAAAGAAAACGAAAATTCATTCACTTCTTACTAATTAATAACTACTATGCTCATCTATATTAAATTAGCTATCCGGAATGTACATAAACGTTTCCGCTCTGTCTGGCTCAACGGCATAGGTATCGCACTGACTGTTATAGCTGTTGTCTTTATCTTTTCCCTGTCGAGAGGTGTTATGAACCAGATCGTTACGCGTAATATCCAGTTTGAAACAGGCGCCATAACCCTCACGGTAAAACAGGAATTAATAACATATAAAAACAAGCAGGCAGGAGACGAAATATACAGCGGATTATTGTCTGTTCTCGATAATACACCGGAAATAACCGGCTACCGGCCCCGCATCCTTGCCTCTAACGCCATGCTATATGCCGCCGGTGGCAACAAACGCACCCGGATAGAAGGGCTAACCCCGGCAGAACTCCCTCTGTTCCTCGAAACTGTCCGTCTGGAAGAAGGTTCGGCAGACTGGGAAGAAATACGGGATGGAATAGTCGTCAGTCAAGGCCTGGCGGGAGAAACCGGGTTGATGGTCGGCGATGCTTGCACCATCGTGATCCAGTCGGCCGGCGGCGCCATCAATATGCAGGACTATACCGTAACAGGCCTTTTCCCTGATACCTCGCAGGCCAATAAATACATTATTTATACCTCTTACGAACAGTCAAAAGAGCTTTACCATGCCAACCTTCCTACTCACATACTCGTTGATATAAAGGATCTTGGCCAGGCCGGCAGGATAAAGAAACAGCTCAGGGAAGAAATCCATCATCCCTGGATAGAAATAGAAGCCTATACAGACAATCTTAGCACAGCCCAGGCGCTGTCGAGTATCAATAAGTACGCTATGTCGGGGATGGCTTTCTTTCTTCTATTTATCTCGTTTGTAGGTATTTGGGCGATGCAGACGGAGAACATCAACGAACGGCATAAGGAGATCGGTACATTACTCTCATTTGGATTTACCCGGAGGGCGGTCAGGCGGATATTTCTGTTCGAGTCTGTCTATATCAGCCTGTTGTTTCTCTTAGCAGGAGTAGGGATTGCGCTGTCGGTTGTCTATACAATACATGTATTGGATGGGCTGTACCTTGGAAGTTCGGCGTCATTTGCCTTTGGTTCGTCTGTTATTAAGCCGGAAGTAAGGCTGTCAGACGTTTTCTCTGCCGCATTAATAGCCCTCTTTTATCCGTTGGCGGCTACTGGGCTCTCCCTCGCAGGCATCAATAAAATGCGCATTATCAGATTATTAAATAAAGCATACTAAGTAACAAAGCACAGCATGAAGACATTTTTTATCACACTGGCGCTCCTGTGCATAAGCACAAACATACCGGTAACAGCGCCTGATTATCTTACCCTGATAGACAACGTCTTGTATACAGAATACGCCGATATCAGGATGGAAATCTACAAAAACGGCAAGCTCATCAAATATTATGGTATCGAATTTCACCGGAAAGAAGCAAAAATGCGGATGGAATTTGTAGAACCCGCCGTAGAAAAAGGACGCCGGATACTCAATGACGAATCAAACCTATGGATGTACATGCCGCGGACAAGCAAAGTAATAAAGCTACCTCTCAGGCAAGCCTTTATGGGTAGCGACGCTTCGAACCGCGACCTGATGCGTATTGAGTTCGGCAAAGATTACGATCTGGTAAGTAACGAACAATCGGATGAGGCAATGCTTCTACTGGAATTAAAAGCGAAAGACCTCTCTGTTTCATATAATAAAGTAGTGATCCTTTTCGACCCCCAAAGGAATATCCCCTTGAAACAAAAGATGTTCAGCCTCTCCGGCAAGCTTATCAAAACAATTGAGTATACCTACAAAGAACGGCCTGATAATACACTATATATGAGTGAAATGCTTATAAAAGACGAATTGATGAGCAATTCATTTACCAAAATGTATTATGAAAACTGCAAACGCAGACAAAATAAGCCTGCCGTCTTCTTTACCTTGGGTTCTTTAAAGCAGTAAGCGATGAAAGGCGTTACCTGTTATATCTATAGTATCCTGTTGTACCTGTTGCCTTTACCTGGCAACGGACAGTCTACAACCTGGGGATACCAACTGATATTGGAATCGAAAAACCAATATGATCATTCGGATAAAGCCTCTTCCCTGTCTTCTAAAACAGAACTTTACCCCATCGTAACAGTAGGGAACGAGCTGGGCGGATTGCTGAATACACTCCAGGCAGAAGGCAATCTGACGAATTATAATTTTACGAAAGACTCCGTCCGCTTCACCTTTCAGGAGCTATATACCCGCTTTTCGTGGAAAGATCGTCACCATTGGACAATCGGCAAAAAACGTCTTGACTGGGGAACCGGTATGATCTGGAATCCAACTAATTTCTATATCCAGAAAGACCCTTTCCGCACACAAAACCGTCTGGAAGGGATCTTTCTGCTAACTTATACCTGCCTGTTCAATACCGGTTCATTGGAAGTGTATGTATTTCCGGAAAAAGAAGTGGAAAATTTCAGCTATTCCCTCAAATATAATTATACGGGAGAACGTGTGGATGCAAGTATTTCTTTCCTTGGGCATACCCAAAAGCAGCAGCAGATAGGGTATGATATTTCGTATGGAGGCGACCGCTTTACCGCTTATGCCGAAGGCGTCTTCCGCAACGATCATTCCGGGAAAAGGTTTTGTCCGGAAATTGTGTCAGGCGCTTCTTATGTATTTAACGCCTCTTTAAGCGCCCGCCTGGAATACCGTTTCAGGGAAAACGACTTGACCCTGTACGATCCGGTAAGCGTAGGAAAACATACTTTATATGCAAGTGCAGAAAGTAAGGATGTGTATGACAGATTTAATCTGCAAGTACGAACTTTCTTTGATTTGTGTTCTAATCAACTGATAGTGTCGCCGTTATTCATTTGGAAAATGAATAACTTCCAGATCGAACTTTCATCAATGATCTTTACGCATTCGTTCGCTATATATAACTCGCAAACCTCCCTGTTACTAAGTTGTCATTTTTAAACTGTAAATCCCGCCTTATTGTAACCACATTTTAGACGATCTATTATAATTGGCTGATAAATAGTTAAATATTTTGATTATTTCTTATTTTTATCAGATAATAATGGTTATATTTGTAACCATATTCAACTGACATAGTCATGGGAAAAAGGGTTATCGAAATAAAGTCGAAAAATGGAACGGCCTATCTCTACGAAGACATGTCGTACCGCAACAAAGAGAAGAAGTATTCGACCCACGCTCGCACGTGTATAGGCAAAGTGGGAGCTGATGGCAAGCCAATCTATAACAAATACTACAATGCCCGTGAACAGATACAGGAGCTTTCCGCGGAAGCGGAAAAGCTCAGGGAAGTATCTTCTACCACTTTCGTAGGCGAAACGCTCGTTTTGGATAAGGTATTAGGGAAAACAGACCTCTCCCGCGTTTTGACTGAAAGCTTTGGAGAGAGTGATGCAAAGAAAATTATCGTCCTGGTTTACTACCAGATATGTCGTGGAAAAGCATTGAGTAATGCGGAAGACTGGCTTGAACAGCGTGGTTTTGGAAACCTGAAACTGAGTTCTCAAAGGGTATCGGAATTACTCGACAGATTAAAAGAAGACAAGATCAACACCTTCTTTCAACTCTGGGCACGGAAGCACGCCGAAGGCGGGAACCAGTTGTTCGACCTTACCAGTGTGAGTACATATGGTAAGCGCAATCCTTACGCGGAGTACGGATACAACAGGGACGGGGAAAACCTTGAGCAGATTAACCTGGCGCTGCTGACCTCGTGCGAGAGTGGACTGCCGATGTGGTATCAGATGATTCCGGGTAGCATGTCCGACAAAGTAATTCTGGATCATGTCTTGTCGATCATGAAGAAGATGGAGGTTCCAAA
>JAISCM010000130.1 GCA_031265595.1 Tannerellaceae bacterium | reverse complement strand
CGATTTATTATTTTCGATGATGGGGATACGAAGAATCGTAAGCAGCCAGCTATCCTCAGACTCTATACGCGGGCGTTCGTCCGTATCTTCTATATCGGATATAAAAGATTCGGGTACTTGCAACTCGTTGATAAGGTAGTGAATATCATCCGGCGTAGGCTTTTCTACTTTTACCCAGCAATTAGCCGACCAATGGTCTTTTTCTACAAAACCTGTTGCTTCGGAATAAAGAAAACTTTTCATTATTACCTCCTTTCTTTACATATACAGAGGATAATAAAAAGCCTCTGTATGGATTAATTAATACTTTTTACTGTCTTTCGCGGAATACTATCGTCCATAATTGATATTTACTTTAGTGCGGCAAAGATAGTGATCTTTGACAACTTTAACTACCCTGACTACTTAAAAAAAGCTATCTTTGATGTCTCAAAAAAGAAATCATTCATGGCAGAGGAAACGAGAAATTCAGGAAAGAGCAAGCAAAGGACGGTTATCGTGCCCGAAATGGGACGTTTACAGCCACAGGCGAAGGAATTGGAAGAAGCCGTTCTGGGCGCATTAATGCTGGAGAAGGATGCTTATTTTATCGTTAGCGATATACTTAAAGCAGAATGTTTTTACGAGAAGTCTCATGAGATGATTTACTCGGCAATTGTTGATCTGGCTGTTTCGCAAAGGCCTATCGACATGCTTACTGTTACCGAGCAACTGAAGAAGCGGGGAGAGCTGGATGTGGTGGGCGGCCCTTTTTATATTTCGCAACTCACCACCAAAGTAGCCAGTAGCGCTCATATTGAGTATCATGCCCGTATCATCGCCCAGAAATACCTGGCGCGCGAACTGATCTCTTTTACCGCAGGTATCCAGGGCAAAGCGTTCGACGAATCGATAGACGTAGACGATTTAATGCAGGAAGCCGAAGGCAAACTCTTTGAAATATCCCAGCGGAATGTAAAGAAAGACGTGATGCAGATTAATCCTGTTATCAAAGAAGCGATCGCTTTGCTTAAAAAAGCAGCCGAACAGGAAGGATTAAGAGGCCTGTATTCCGGGTTTCATGCCTTAGACAAGATAACGTCTGGATGGCAAAATTCCGATCTGGTAATCATCGCCGCTCGTCCGGCCATGGGGAAGACAGCTTTTGTATTGTCTATGGCAAAGAATATGGCTGTAAATCATAATACGCCTGTCGCCTTATTTTCGCTGGAAATGAGTAACGTGCAGTTAGTAAACCGTCTGATTGTAAATGTCTCCGAGATTACAGCCGACAAAGTAAAAAGCGGCGACCTGGAAAACTATGAATGGGAGCAATTAGACTTCAAACTGGCCGGCTTATATGATGCGCCCATTTATATTGACGACACGCCCAGCCTCTCGATATTTGAGCTACGGACAAAAGCCCGCCGCTTAGTGCGCGAGCATAATATTAAATGTATTATTATCGACTATTTGCAGCTTATGAATGCCAGCGGTATGAACTTCGGTAGCCGCGAACAGGAGGTAAGTATGATATCCCGTTCGCTGAAAGGATTGGCTAAGTAACTGAATATACCGATCATCGCACTGTCTCAGTTGAACCGCGGGGTAGAAGGCAGACAAGGACCGGATAAACGTCCGCAATTGGCCGACCTGCGCGAATCGGGCGCTATTGAGCAAGACGCCGACATGGTGTGCTTTATTCACCGCCCCGAATACTATAAAATAACAGAAGACGAAAAGGGTCATTCTTTACTTGGCATTGCCGAAATTATTATTGCCAAGCATCGTAACGGCGCTACGGGTGATATACGCCTGCGGTTCAAAAGCGAATTTGCCAAGTTTATGAACGTAGACGATGATATACCGGTGCGTACCTTTACTTCGACTGAGATCAATGGCAGCGCCGATGCGTTGCAACCGATAGCGCCTGCGGGCCCCGACTTTCTATCGCAAACACACAATGAGATGCCATTCTGACCATGTATACCGGTGAACTGATCTCGCTTGGCGTAGCCGTTTCGTGGACGATAACAGCCCTTTTTTTTGAATATGCCGGAAAGCGTATGGGGTCTTTATCGCTTAACCTCATCCGTTTGGTACTGTCTATCCTTATGCTGGGTATTACCCTGCTTATCTTTACCGGGCAGGTAATTCCTTTTTATGCTGGAAGAGAAGCTTGGTTCTGGCTGGGAATATCCGGCTTTATCGGCTATATAATAGGTGATTATTGCCTTTTCAATTCGTATATAGTGATTGGTTCGCGTTTCGGACAGTTATTTATGACGTTAGCGCCTCCGTCGGCAGCATTGTCCGGCATGCTTATTTTAGGCGAAAGAATGGGGGGAATGGCTATTCTCGGCATGTTCGTTACTTTATTCGGTATCGGCCTTTCTATTATCGGCAGAGGAGCCAACAAGAAAGGAAGCAACGAAACTAAGAAATGGGAGTTTAAACTACCTTTAAAGGGTATTCTTTTTGGAATAGGCGCCGGCGTAGGGCAGGGCGTAGGTCTTGTATTCAGCAAATTAGGGATGGAGCATTATATGCTGACAATCGACCCACAAGACCCGGTTGCCGTATTTATGGCTCCTTTTGCTTCTACTCAGATACGGGCCATCATCGGAGCTTTGGGATTCTTTATCATCATATTAGTAACTAAAAACCTGAAACGGCTGATCCGTTCACTTAACGACGTCAAGGCGATGGGAGCTTCCACAGGCGGAACATTCTTTGGCCCCTTTATCGGTGTTTCGTTCTCCTTAATGGCTGTACAGTATACCGAAGCCGGCACTGCTTCTACCTTAATGGCCTTAACTCCCATACTTATCCTTATCCCTTCGTACTTCCTTTTCAAACAAAAAGTATCCCTGAAAGAAGCTACCGGCGCCATAATAAGCGTCATTGGCGTTTCGTTATTCTTTTTATAAATAGTCAAGTTATAAGTAGTCAAAGTAGTCAGGGAGTTAAAGTAGTCAAGGAGACCAAACAAAAACTCCTTAACTCCTTAACTCCTTGACTACTTTAACTCCTTGACTACTTAATTACATGAATATTCCGGTATTCGATATCTTTGCCTTCGCTTTGTAAGCCTATGTGGCCGGTCTTTGTTTTGTTGGTTGCTGTATTTTGGTAGACACCGTTGATGTAGACGGTTATCGTACCGTTTTTAACCCAGATGTTGGCTTCGTTCCATTCGCCAACGGGCTTTTCGCTCGTGGCGTTGGCTTTCTTTACTACCGGGAAGGCAGGGCGTGCTTCACCCGGGCGTTGTATAAATTCCACTAAGTCCGAACCGCCTAAGCAAACGAAATCGCCGGCATTTCCGGCAGCCAACTGGCACTCGATACCGTTAGGGAACGGATTCTTTGCATCTTCAATTAAAAGGAAAATCCCGCTATTGGTTGCTTCCTGCGGCCAGCGCCATTCTACATGCAACTTATAGTTGTCATATTTCTCCTTTGTGTACATATAACCAAACGGGTTTCCTTTGATGTGGATAACACCGTCTTTTACCGAATAAACCTGGTCGGCGGGGACGGCATCTTTATCTACTACAAAATTCCAATTGGAAAGGTCTTTCCCATTAAACAGTTTAGTAACCTGTTGCGCACTCAATTCGCCGGTAAAACAAAACAGGGCGATACTCATAATCGCCGATAATAAAATGCTTCTTTTCATGATAAGTTGAATTATAAGTTATGAATTATGAATTATTATTTACTACTTTACTCCCTGACTACTCTAACTTACGATATCGTACCCGTTTGGGTTCTTCGTAGCCGGGTTGTTTCTTCTTGTATTCTTCATATTCGGAATAGGAGCCTTCGTAGTAGACTACATTCGAATCGCCTTCAAAAGATAGGATATGCGTACAAATACGGTCGAGGAACCAACGGTCGTGCGAGATAACAACGGCACAACCGGCAAAGTTCTCCAAACCTTCTTCCAGGGCGCGTAATGTATTCACATCAATGTCATTGGTAGGTTCGTCTAATAACAATACGTTCGCATCTGCTTTCAGCGTCAGCGCCAGGTGGAGCCTGTTCCGTTCACCGCCGGATAGTATGCGGCAAAGCTTCTCCTGGTCGGCCCCGGCAAAATTAAACTTCGACAGATAGGCGCGGGCGTTTACCTCTTTGCCACCCATACGGATAAACTCTTGCCCACCGGAGATCACCTGGTAAACCGTCTTATCCGGGTCAATATCTTTATGCGTTTGGTCGGCATATCCCGTTTTTACGGTTTCGCCTACTTCAAATGTGCCTTTGTCAATGGTCTCCATACCCATGATCATCTTGAAGAGTGTGGTCTTTCCTGCTCCGTTCGGGCCTATAACGCCGACGATGCCATTGGGGGGAAGCATAAAGTTCAGGTCGTCAAACAATAGTTTGTCGCCAAATGCTTTCGCTACTTGTTGGGCCTCAATTACTTTATTTCCGAGGCGGGGGCCATTGGGTATAAACAACTCCAATTGAGCCTCGCGTTCTTTCTGGTCTTCATTCAATAGCTTTTCGTACGAATTTAAACGGGCTTTTCCTTTCGCCTGGCGAGCTTTAGGCGCCAGGTTGATCCATTCTAATTCACGCTCTAATGTCTTTCTCCGTTTGCTTACCTGCTTTTCTTCCTTTGCCATGCGCTGGGTCTTTTGGTCGAGCCATGAAGAATAATTTCCTTTCCAGGGGATGCCTTCGCCACGGTCTAATTCAAGGATCCAGCCGGCTACATGGTCGAGGAAATAGCGGTCGTGCGTAATACAGATCACTGTACCGGTATAGTGTTGCAGATGTTGTTCCAACCAATCAATCGATTCGGCATCTAAGTGGTTGGTGGGCTCATCCAGCAATAAGACGTCTGGCTGCCGTAGCAATAAACGGCATAAGGCCACCCGGCGGCGTTCTCCACCGGATAATGTTTCAACCAGCCGGTTTTCGGGCGGAAGACGAAGCGCATCCATGGCGCGTTCCAGCCGGCTGTCGAGATTCCAGGCGTCCGTTGCATCTATTTTATCCTGCAATTCAGCCTGGCGGGTGATTAGTTTGTCCATTTTATCAGGATCGTCCAATACTTCAGGGTCGCCGAACGTTTCGTTTACTTCTTCATATTCCTTCAATATATCAACAATCTCCTGTACGCCTTCCTGCACAATTTCTCTGACAGTCTTGCCGGCTTCCAATTGTGGGTCTTGCTCAAGATAGCCGACAGAATACCCCGGAGAGAAAACTACTTCGCCCTGATATTCTTTCTCAATACCGGCAATGATCTTTAACAAGGTAGATTTACCGGAGCCGTTTAAACCGATGATCCCGATCTTAGCTCCATAAAAGAAAGACAGGTAAATATTTTTCAGTACTTGTTTTTGTGGTGGAAATGTTTTACTTACACCCACCATAGAGAAAATAATCTTTTTATCGTCTGCCATTGTAATAATTTTAGTAGTCAAAAGTAGTCAAAGGAGTTAGAGTAGTCAAGTAGTTTGGAGAAAAAACTATCGTATTAAACATAATCGTCATTATCATATTTTTTTGTATCATCGTAAAGACTGTTTCAAGTCTGCTTTAAGCCGGGAAATATCAATCGAACAGTTTTTCTATTTCTTGCCAATCCATGGTGGCAAAAGGATTGTTTGTGTTAATAAATGTTTCATAGAGAGCTGTCTTAGACTCTTGCAAGTGGATGATTTTTTCTTCTATCGTTTCGCTGGAGACAAAACGGTATACGATTACCGGTTTATCTTGCCCGATACGGTGTGCGCGGCTTAATGCTTGCATTTCTGCTGCGGGGTTCCACCAGGGGTCAATAATGAAAACATAATCGGCAGCCGTCAGGTTCAAGCCTGTTGAGCCCGCTTTCAGCGAAATAAAGAAGCAGTAGATATCATCTGTATGGATAAACAGGTCTATTTCTTTCTCTCTTTTTTGTGTTTCGCCGGTGAGCATGGCATACGGCCAGCCTTCCTCATCAAACTTTTGGGCCAATAGTTCCAAATGCCGCACATAAGAAGAGAATATCAACACTTTATGTTTGCTTGCCTTCAGATTCTCAAAAGACATTATTATCTGCTCAAACTTACCGGACTCTCCTTCATAAGATGGATCGATCAGTTTAGGATGGCATGATAGTTGCCGTAACTTATTCAATCCTTCTAAAGCGATGAATGTATTTTTGGGCCGTTTGGGGTGTTCTTTGGCTTCAATCAATGTGTTACGAATCCTGTTCTTCTCCGCTTCATAAATATCTTTTTGTTTATCAATCATATCGCAATAGATGATCTCTTGCAATAAGGGAGGCAGTTCGGGCGTTACTTCTTCTTTTGTACGCCTGAGCAAGAAGGGAGATATTAGTCTTTTAAGCATTTGCTCCCGTCCTCCGCTCTTCTCTTTTATTATTGGCTGGATAAAATCTTTTTTAAAGGAGGATAAATTGCCCAGCAGTCCTTCATTGATAAAGTTGAACTGCGACCATAGGTCTTCAAGTGAGTTTTCAATAGGCGTTCCGGTCAATACCAGCTTATGTGCAGAGGTGAGCTGATTGGCCGATTGGTATACTAAGGATTCGCTATTCTTGATATATTGGCTTTCGTCTAATATGATCATCGTAAAAGGATATGCGCGAAAATAGTCTATATCGTTTCGCATAATACCGTAAGAAGTTATAACAACCTGGTAAGTATCGAATATCGTATTAATATCTTTGATGCGCTGCCTTTCGTATCCGGCATAAACAAAGATGTCGAGTTCGGGAGCAAAGCGTTTCAGTTCATTTTTCCAATTATGTAATAACGACGTAGGCGCTACCACCAGCGTAGCCGGGAGCGACGAAGGCGCCGCATCAAATAACGACAACTGGCCGTGGCTTTGTTTTCGTTCCGCATTTTCGTAAATATGTTGAATAAGCGTAATCGTCTGCAATGTTTTGCCAAGCCCCATATCATCAGCCAGGCAACCGCCCAGGTTATTTTCATACAGGCGGACAAGCCAGTAGAAGCCTTCTTTCTGATACGGCCTTAATTCGGCTGTTGTATGTGCCGGGATAGGCGGTTTTTTAGCCGGCGCCTGCAGGGCGTTATATATTTTATTTTCCTGCTTCAGTAACAACTGCTCATCCAATACATGTTTTATTATAGAAGCATGTATTTTTCTGATACGGAAACCTGTTTCATCTTCGCTACCGAACATGAATAACTCCCGGTACTTTTCAAACCATTCGTCGGGAAGGATTACTACGGTCTTATCCGGCAGGAGAAACTCTTTATTTCCGGCAAGTATATGTTTTCTGAAACGTTTGAATGGTATCTTAAGGCTACCTATAATTACATAGATATTTAGTTCGAACCAATCTATTTTTTCATCCAGGCCGGATTGTATCTCTAACTGGCCGGTAAAATAGTGTTGGCTCAGATACTGGTTTAATATAAAGTGTTGCTTTATAATAGGTTCATGATTATTCAACCATTCTATTAGTCCATAAGAATTACGGCTTTTCGGTGGGTAAAAGTGATTGCTTCCCTTCGATATCAGGCCCTCTTTCTTTAACAGGCTTATTAATCCGGCCTCCCATGTAAAGTCTCTGTCGTACCAGCTTATTTCCGGATTTCCATTTACATGTTCCAACTGCACGATCTTCGTTCGCTTATTATCCGGGAACATTCGTTTCGCATCATATTGGAAAGACAATAATAGTACCAGTTCCTGATTAAAGTCTTGTTCGAGCGAGAGGAAAGCCTTTTTTGTTGGGTTCAACTCCTTCAGTGGAATACCTTGTATCTTCACTTTGTATTCCAGGATTGTTTTCAATACAAAATTCTTCAGATAGACGTCTTCCGACCGGGCAGGAACTACAACGGATCCTTTCGTAAAGAAGGGCGTTAGTTTCTTCGATTCTATATTTTCTATAAAATGTATTTCATTTTTGATTAAGGCAATCGCCGGTTTTTCCGAGATCACGACGGCTGGTTTGGTTTGCAAAGATATTTCCCGTCCGTTATTCGTAAGGGAAATAAAATACCTCAGTCCATTTTCATCTTTCACGAAATTGAACAGACATTCGGTTGATGTGGGAAGAATATACAAACGATTCCGTTCATAAAGGACCTTGCTTTTCAGTTCCTCACGGAGAAACACCTGTACCTTTGTTTTTTTGGCTGATTCTACGATCTTACTATTCGCAAGTTGTATGCGCGGGCGTATATACCGGTTGAGCATATCTTCGGTAATATCCTTTTCAAAGTCGTGGATTGTCTTCTTTTTAGAATAAGCTTTCATCAGCGCCTGGTCTGATATTTCCATCGCCCGCGCTATCATCTGCACAATTTCTTTCGATGCACCCCTCGCCTCTTCCTCCCTGGCCGTAGGGGTGCCTAATATCTGGAAACTCCCATTTTCAGTCAGTTTGGCTGAATAAATGTGGAGTTTCCACCCAAAGATCCGGTGCTCGGAAAGTACCAGTATAAGTTCATCTTCCGTCATCTATTACGACAATGCAGCGATGGCCGAGCCTATCAGGTTGGCATTATCCACACGATGGATGTCTACTTTTACGTCTTTATATCCGAAACTTTCCAGCAACTTATGCAGTTCTACGATAACGATGTCTTTATAGTCTACTCCTTTACGGTCTTCGCTCCAGAACAGGCTACCTTCTGCTATCAGGCGGATCCGCTTAATAGACGCATCATGTGATTTCATTACCAAAACAAGGCCGGCTAACGAAGCGGCTACCAATTTGGCCGACCGTGCATAGATCCAACGGGCCACGCGTACATATCTTTCTTTATGAATATCGGGGTAGCCCATTATATTCGTCAGTTTCTGGGCATCGAACTTTTCTTCAAACTCGTCGAACGGGAACACGGCTTTCAGTATTTCGCCCAGATACATCCCGGATACGGCTTTCTCGAAACGTTGCGTCCCGAAGGTGCCCGAGCTGGCATCTACTACGGCATCAATATCCGTCAGATGGGGAGGGTCAAAGTTTCCCGACTCCAGATTAACGGGCAGCAGACCGGGGAAGTTCTCTTTTCCTTCCAGTTTTGTTATCTTGCCTGCATCAATAAACGTAGCCATATTAGTGCCGGTACCAACAATAAGGCCAATATAGGCATCATAATCCGTACGGGTGAGGCCGGCAAAAAGGCTGGCTACCGTATCATTAATGACGTTCGCTTTGGTAAATTGCTTTTTCCCCGCTTTATCATTCAGATAATTAACTAAAGACTCACCGATTGGTTTACCTATCATTTCAGGGATATTCACTCCTTTTGTCCAGCGAAGCAAGGTAGCGTCGCCATTGGGCAAAGACTCGGCTGGGTAAGAGAAGCAATAGCCGATAGGCATTGGTTCGTCAAGCTTTATTTCCATGATCGGATCGGCTTGTTCTTTATAAAGAAGTTCTTCTGTGAAATCAGGCTTTTTCATAATGGAAAGGTCTTTCTTCCAACCATTTTC
>JAISCM010000119.1 GCA_031265595.1 Tannerellaceae bacterium | reverse complement strand
CGTATGTTTTCCATATCTCCGTAAGCAGACACCATAATACATTTGAGCGCCGGATTGCGCAATTCGTTTATTTTGGTAAGCAGCGTAAGGCCATCCATTTCGGGCATATTAATATCACTCAGGATAATGTCGTAATGCGGACGGTCGTGAAGTATCATTTGCAACGCCTCTACACCATTATGGGCAAAGGAAAATTCGTATTCTCCCTTCTTTATCTTCCGGCGGAAGTATTGGGTAAGCAATATCTCCAGGTCTTGTTCGTCGTCAACGCTTAAAATTCTGACAGGCATAAATTCTTTTATTTTTCAATTGGGAGTGAAACAATAAAGCGGGTAAACACATTCACTTTCGTTTCCATTTCAATCGTTCCGTTATGTTTACCTTCTATAATGGATTTGCTGATAGAAAGCCCCAGCCCGGTTCCGTCTCCAATCGGCTTAGTGGTAAAAAAGGGCGTAAACAAATGCTCTTTCGCCTCATCGGAGACGCCGCAACCGTTATCTTCAATCACCAGTTCCACCACATCCCCCGCTTTCCTTAGTTCAACGGTAATGGTAGGATTGTAAGGCGTGTCCGACGCTTCTTTCGCTTTGGCGAACACCGCATAGCAGGCATTATTCATAAGATTGACTACCACCCGGCTCAAGTCCTGCGGTATGATAGTTAGCAAAGGGATGCCGTCTGCATACTTTTCTATAATCGTTACATTAAAGCTTTTATTATTCGCCCGCACCGCATGGTACGAAAGCCATACGTATTCATGCACCAACTGCTCCAGGGCTGTCGGTATATACTCATCGTCTTTGCCCCTCGAATAAAGAAGGATGCCTTTTACGATGCTCGATGCCCGGTTGCCGTTTTCCTCTATTTTATTCATGTTCCCTTGCAGGTCTACCATAATATCGTATAATTCTTCTCTGAGGTCTTCCGGTATCACATGGCTTACTTCCACCAGAATATCCTCTATATCCTTCAACAACTTCACCGACAATTTGCTGAAGTTGATTACAAAGTTCAACGGATTCTGTATCTCATGAGCAATGCCGGCGCTAAGCATGCCAAGCGAGGCCAGCCGTTCCTGTTCCTTTATCTGCTTTTTCAGGTACTCAATCTGCTTCTTCGGGTCGTTCATTCGTCTCAATATTTTGGTGAATAGGTACTTTCAGTGTAAACTCGGTATAGCGGTTCTTTTCACTCTTTACTTCCACAAAGCCTTTATGATTCAGTATTACTTCACGGCTTACGTATAATCCTATGCCCGAAGCTTCGGCCGTAGGCTTGGTGGTAAAGAAAGGCTCGAATATCTTTTCCCTGATACTATCTTCAATGCCTACGCCGTTATCGTAGATGGTCAGGATTATATAGCTTCCTTCCTTTTGCAGCTTAACAGCTATTTCGGGCGCAAATGGAAGGGATTGTTTTTCTGCTTTCCGCAGCACGGCATACATACTATTCTTCAGCAGGTTCAGCAGCGCTTTGCTCATCTGCTCAATATTGACGTCTATCATCAGCGACAAGGCCAGGCCCTGGAAAGACAGCTTCACTTGCTTTTCTGCTATTTCGTCTGCAAACAGCTTCGCTATAACATCTATATTCACTTTACAGAGGTTATTAATGTCTGCCGACGCTATTTTCCATTTCTGGTCTTTGAGTAATTCCTCCATGGCTTTTACAATCCGTACGGTATTGGCTCCATGTTCGGTTATCTTCTGAAGGTTGCCGGTAATCATTCCCAGTATTTCTACTGTATCGGCGTAGGCTTCCTTTGTAAGGACGGCCTCTTCGTTCGGAAGGTTCTTTTCAAGGTCTTTTACAAGTTCTACAGACAGGCTGGCAAAGTTATTAATGTAATTAAGCGGATTAAGGATCCTGTCTACCAATCCTTTTGTCAGTTGCCCTACCGTAGCTAAGCGTTCGCTTCTCACCAGCTCATCCTGCGCTTCGGCCAAGGCATCGAGCGCTTTCGACAGCTTTTCGGATTCCTGCAAGATCTGGTCGCGCTGTACCCGAAGCTCAATGGTCCGTTCTTCTACTATCTTGGCTAAGTATTCTTTCTGCTTCAGTTGTCTGTTAAACCGGAATTTTAATACCTGGAGAATAACAAGCGCCAGAATCCCTAATGTACGAACATCATCCCAGTCATAATAAAAAGTGACGACCACTAAGATAACGCAAGCTATAAATGACTTTTCAACAAGCTTCAGCCTCCATCTTAATTTTTCAACGTCTTTAATATTAAAGTCCGGCATATCAGTCTATCTCTTTTATCATGGTTAGTATATTTTTATTACCCGAACGGGTATATGAGACGTCGGTCATCATTTGCCTCACCAGGAAAGTGCCCAATCCGCCAATGGGGCGTTCTTCAAGGGGAAGCGAAATATCCGGTTTCTTTCCGCCCGTAGGGTCGAAAGCAATGCCTGTATCTGTAATAACAGCCATCAGCCGGTGTATATCATGTTCCAGGCGGATGCTTATTCTTTCTTCCCTCTTTCCGGGATAGGCGTATGAAATAATATTGACAACCGTTTCTTCTATCGCCAGTTTCAGATTCATAAACACAGCGCTGTCCAGCCCAAACTCCCGCATGGATTCTTCCAGGAATTGATTCAACAAGTTCAGTTGTTCAATATCATTTTCAATATGTAACGTTTTTACCATATCCCGCCGAAAGGGTATTACTCAATGGTAAGTATGGAAGAAAAGCCCGTTATATTAAATATCTCCATAATCTCCGGACGTATATTGGTAAGGCGCAACGTACCCCCTTTCGCCTTCATGCCTTTCTGCAAAGTAAGGAGCAACCGGAGCCCCGCACTACTTATATACGTAAGCATCTTAGCATCCAGTACAACGGCTGGCGATTCGCCGCTGAGTATAGCCCGGATCTCTTTTTCAAAATCGGCAGACGTCAACGTATCTAATTGTCCGGCGAGGCTGATGGTAAGCGTCTCTCCATTTTCAATTGTTATCTTCATAAATGATTCTTCCTTTATTTAAGCTCAACCAACGAAAAGCGGCCGGTTTCAATTACATCCGGATTATGCGAACAGACAAACAGCCCTACATAGCACGTGGGCGGCAAGTCCAGCGTCACCTCCGCATCCGTAGCGTCAGGATAGGTATCAACGGCTGTCTTTATACTAATTTTATTCCCCATACGCTGAAGCAACACATAGCCGGGCGCATTATTGGGCGATACAAACTCTTCCGTTTCAACGCCCTTGCTCTGCCTGTATTGCAAAGAGGTTAGTCCATCTCCATGAACAGCCACATCGGCATAGACGGCGTCGCCTTCCAATGATCCACGGATAATCAATCCCATCTTGCGATGCGCCTCTACCCCCTCTCCTTCAAAAGCGATTTTGGCCGACAACGTAAAGTCGCCGCTTACCTGCTTCCATGCCATAAAGAACTCATCGGCAGTTCCCCACATATTCGTTCCCGCCCCGGTAAGCGTATAAATACCCGTAGACTTATCATACTGCATACTACCCGGCAATTTACAATTCCCCACATCCCCCGATGCTTCAAAGATATTCCCCGGCGAAGAACAGGACGACAAAACAAGAAAAACAACACCGGCAATTACTGAAAATAAACGATTCATAGGTTTAACTGTTTTAATTTAGTGTAAGAGAAAAAACAAAAATAGCTCTTTTTATGAGATGAACAGGATTTACACACATATTTTTCAAACCCAACACCTAAATAGCCGTACTCCGCCTACTATAATCCAACAATTGTAACAGCCTTCCCATCAACAACCCTCTTTTCCATATAGATCTTCTCATCCCATGAGGTTTGAGGCGTCCGGTCGAAAAGGGCCAGCCAGCCTTCGGTAGAGCCATAGACGTCCATATAGCGTAAGGTTTGTTCTACACCATTTTCCAACGACTTTTCGCCGCGCCACAGTTTGAGCTCTATCGGATATTTCTGCCCTTCGTATACTAAGCAGATATCGAGGCGACCGGTACCTGCCGCCATTTCGCGGATAAGTTGTCCGCCGCCATTGATTACGCGTTGCAGGAAGGCCATCAGGATCAGGTGAGGGGCAGCCTCTTCGTAATCGAACTTCGTTGTCCAGATATCACTGTTCTCACGCCAGAACTGTTGGAAGTCTCGTAGCAGGAAATCCATATCGATACGCCCGCCTTTCATATAATGAGGCGCCGGATAGGTATTCTTGTCTACCAGTAATTTCTGTTGCATATTATAAGTCAATGTACGGGCAATGACTTCGGCATAGATGGGGTTGGCAGGGGCCACCTCTCCCCGGACGTTGGATATTAATCCCAAATCCATTACATACTGGAAATCGTCAGACAACTTGTCGAAGACGTCTTC